>CAZVHL010000053.1:0-1857 GCA_964626925.1 uncultured Nitrospiraceae bacterium | reverse complement strand
CAGCCATCCCAGAATCTCTGCAGACCATCCCCTTCTGCTTTCACTCTGAAAATTTCTCAACTCCTTCTTCAAGTGATTGATTGATTCCTCTCCGATGTTGACAAGAATCTCACCTATTCTGGGTGGCAGCCATGTTTCCGGATATCCAAGGGCTTCGATCAGGACTGGAATGGCTCTCTTATCTCTGATCCTTCCGAGAGCCCGAAGTGCGACTGACCGAACATCCTCATCCTCGTTATTTTCATCGCGGATAATCGACAAAAGTATCGGAACCGCCTTGCCTGATCCTATTTGACCAAGCTTTTCACATGCAAATGCCCTTTTTTTCCAGGATTTGGAAATTGTTAGAGTATCAATATATTTCTTTGTAATTCCGATTTTATCGTAGAGCTCCTGCATTTGACTTTGTGAACCAGAACGCGCGGCTGCCTTGTCTAATACCTGCTCGATTAAAACACCGTTGCCTAAACGACTCAGCTTTTTTGCAACATACCCGACCGAAATCTTATCCCTCGCAATACTGTTGAACAAGTCTTTGTGGCTTTCCATTATCTTATTTGCTCTTATAGCCTGAATAGACCCTACCCGTCTTATAAATATAAGGGCCAGGAAAAACATCAGAGTTATAACTAAAACAACAGCAGTGATTAACACCAGCAGATTTTTTTTCTCACCTGCTGCACCCTTCAGAGCACTCTTAACTTGAACCTGTATTCTTTCCATTACTGCAATGCTGTCTTGCTCACCGGCCTTTTCAGTATTTATGTCATTGACAGACTGTTCTTGAGGAGCCTCGGACAGTGATTTTGTCACAACATTTTTTTTATTTGCAATGCTTGAATCAGTTGTTAGTTTGTCGCGCTTTACTGTTACAACAAAAGCATCTTTATGCCCAAGTCCGGCCAGTTGCATTCTTAACCCATTAGCATCTTTCTTTGAATCTAGGCTGCCGCAGGAGACCTTGTATAATTTTTTCCATTTATTGACTGAACAGTTTATTCCGGCTCTCCTGAGTTCAGCAATCGTAATTATTGCTGTATCTCGTACGGAGTAGACCCCGACCTGAACAGTAAAGATAGTTTCAGATAGTTGAACCAATGAATTTTCACGATTATTTATCGAATCTGAAAGATTTCCTGACATCTCAGCTGGTGACATGCCTGACAATAAATGAATCGATAGTAACGATACAATCAGAGCCATTAATGCAAACTTAATACGTTTCGCAGGCAATTGCATATAATTATTCATTATTCTTCCAATTTAGACATCTTATATATACATATATATATTCGGATTATGTATAACAATTCTTTATCAGGCCAAAATTTCATTGCATTACATGTTTTTTTTCGCTCTATCTCTGTGATAATAGATAATTTTCTGATTTAAAAGGGTTATAATCGATCTATGCTCATAGGCACAAGAATAGTTAATCCCGAGGAAATCAATCACTGGAATTCAGAGATTATACAGATCTCTGTCTATCACGGCATGAAGGACAACTTCGATAAAATGATAAATTGTGCCCGTAAATGTAAGGAAACAGGCTTGAGATATGTAGTTCATCCTGTTCGTTATTCTCTGTTGCAAGAAGAGATGTGCGATGAAATTATGATTATGGCAAAGCAGGCTGATTTAGCGCTCATACTTCATGACGAAACTGGGCCTGATGGTAAGAGGCTTTCCGGCAATGAAGAAGTAACCTTCAGGAAAGCAGTTGAAAAACTCAACTTAACCACAAAAATTTCTTTTGAGAATTCTACAGATACCGGTGATATAAAGTGGTTCTGGAATGAGTTTGCTGATTCTGTCACTCTGGATATAGGGCATGTAGAATCATCAGGACTTGATTCG
>CAZVHL010000052.1:5954-9427 GCA_964626925.1 uncultured Nitrospiraceae bacterium | reverse complement strand
AAAAAGTCATTACCCTTTTATTTCTACTTTACTCCCTGATTTATTTAACAGTTCTTTTAAATTTGGGAATTTGTCTTTCATATGAGGAATGTGCATCGCCTGCATAAATTCCTTTTCAAAAGTAGGATCAGTTGCTATCTCGATAAACTCTACCCATCTAGCCCTCTTATTCGCCTCGATCCTCTTCTCTCTGTTAAGAAGTGCCATCCTTGCACCATCACCAGCTGCATTGCCAACAGCATATACTTTATCAATGTTGCAATCAGGAAACATGCCGAGAGTCAATGATGCTTCCCTGCTTATATGGCTTCCGAACGCACCGGCGAGTACTACCCTGTCAAGCTGTTTACTACCCAGCCTCTTCATCATCAATTTTGTCCCGGCATAAAGGGCGCCTTTTGCAAGCTGAAGCGCCCGTACATCAGCCTGGGTAATGGTGACATCAGCGTTTATGGATGTTTCTTTGGCCCATGCAAGTACATATTCGGGTCTACCGTCAGCACCGCTCCTGACTCTCGGGGTTTCCAGGTCCTTCGCAAACCTTCCCGACTTGTCTATTATTCCTGCCTTGAACATCTCGGCAACGACCTCGATGATACCGGATCCGCATATTCCCTTGGTATCTACTTTTTCGAGATCTGTATGCCATTCGGTCTTGCCTATGATCTTATATTTGGGTTCCTTTGTTTCAGGGTCGATCTGGACCACTTCAATGGCCCCCGGCGCGGCTCTCATGCCGAATTTTATCTGTGCCCCTTCAAAGGCCGGCCCTGTTGCACAGGAAGTTGAGCATACCTTATCTCTATTACCAAGCAGGAGCTCTCCGTTTGTACCGATGTCAATAACCAGTACCATCTCATCCTGATTGTACTGTTCTTCGGCAATAAGAACTCCGACATTGTCAGCGCCGACAAAGCCTGCTTCAAGCGGAAGCACATGGATATATGCGGCTGGGTTGATCCTGAGCCCTATGTCGCGCGCTTTGATATCCATAGAATTCTGGACAGCAGGGATAAATGGTGAACGGCCAATGTATACAGGATTCAAATCAAGAAATATATGGTGCATCGCGGTATTGAAAACTATTGTCAGGTCATCAATTACAAATCCCGGGTCAGGAGCGTCTTTATTAATCCCGGACACCACCTTTTCGATTATCTCATTGAGTCCGTCTATGATCGCCCTGTGCATCGTCTCAAGCCCTTCATCGTTCGTCATGGCATAAGTAATGCGCGACATCACATCCTCACCGTAAGGCACCTGGGGATTCATCATCGATTCCGTATTAACAACCTTGCCTGTATTCAGGTCAGTAAGATAGCCGACACAGGTGGTGGTGCCTATGTCAACCGCAAGACCGTAACAGGCATCTTCAAAACCAGGCTCTATCTTTATTATTTCCCTGTCCATCCATATAGTGACAGTTGCTTTCCAGTCACCTTTTCTCAATATATCCTGAAGATCTTTTAATACCGTATAATCGAAAACCAGCTCCTTAAGACCGTAATCTTCTTCAAGAAACTTCAGCACCCTTTCATTGTCACCTGTTGTCATGTCATGGAGTTTAGGGGCAACCAGATCAATATTGTACTTCCTGACAGCAGGATCAAGGGCTATCGATAGTTCTTTTGCCGCTTTACGGATAACCTGCTTGCCAGCCCTCGATCGCTCCGGCACAAAGACCTTTACATCTCCCAGAATCTCTGCTGTACAGGCAAGACGTATGCCCGGACCGTCTTCAGGTTTTATATGCTTTTTTTCGTCATCAATAATGGGTGACAGATGGGACATGCCTGATTCAATATTGTCTTTTTCAAAATAACCTTCTTCTATTCTGACCTTGCACTTTCCGCAAACTTTCTTATTACCGCAAAGTCCTTCTATATCAACCCCGAGGGACTGTGCGGCTTCAAGGAGTGTCTTGCCTTCCGCGACTTTGCCCCTGCTTCCTGAAGGCTGGAAAATAACTTTATGTTTTTTCAATCTTTCTTTGCCTCAGCCTCTTCTTTCATTTTTTTCAAAGAGCTGACCATATTGATCGCATCCTTCAGGGCATTGTTGGCGTCTGCAGAGTAGCCGTCGGCACCCCACTTCTCAGCAATGTCCTTGGATACAGGGGCACCGCCTATCATTATCTTTATGTCAGGGTTCTTTGCCTTCAGGTCATCAATAACCTTTTTCATCCCTACCATAGTTGTGGTCATCATAGCAGAGAGACATACCAGTTCAGAGTCGGTCTTTATCTGCTCTTCTACGAATTTATCAAGAGGCACGTCTTTACCCAGATCATATACCTCAAATCCTGCCACATCAAACATCATCTTGACTATGTTCTTGCCAATATCATGCACATCACCTTCAACAGTTCCTATAACGACAGATCCCTTTACACCAAGGTCGAGCTGCTTAACATGCGGCTTTAGTATATCCAGTCCAACGTAGAGCGCATCAGCACTCATCAGTAGTTCAGGAACAAAATACTCCTGCGACTCGAAAAGTCTGCCCACTTCTTCCATTCCGCTTACGAGCCCGTTGAAGATCGCGTCATTGGGATTTATACCTTCCTTGAGGGTCTCCTCCGCTCCCTCTTTGGCAGCATCCTCGTCAAACTGGATAACCGCATTCTTCAGTTTTTCCAGAATTTCCTGTTTCCTCTCTTCAGTTGCCATTGATTACCTCCTGTATTTTTTAACCTCATCCATCATTGCATGAAAATTTTCTGAAGGCACGGTCGGCCATATGTCACATCCCGGCCATACAGCACTGACTCCATTATCGATACACTGCTTCATCGTTTCTCTCACCTGCTCAGGTGTGCCTGATACAAGAATGTTGTAAGGATCGTAGTTGCCGAAAAGAAGTGCGTCATCACCTATCTTTTTTCTAGTTTCTGCAACGTCATTCTTCTGGTCTACACTTATAGCGTTTGCGCCGGACTCAAGCATGAAGCCCGCAATATCATCGGTTTTTCCGCATATATGAATCACACTGTTTGTCTTTATCTTTGCAAAAATCTTTTTGAGATGAGGGAGAATCACGTTTTTAAACACCCTAGGGCTGAGCACATCAGAGGTGGCCCCCATTTCCCGTACTGTAATATAATCAGCGCCTGCACTTATATATTCTCCGGCAATAACAATGAGCGCGTCCGCAAGCATATCCAGCAGTTTTTCGACCTTGTCAGGTTTTTTAAAGGATAATTTCAATAATGTATTGAGCTCCATAATCTGACCGGCAAGGGTGAAAGGCCCGAGCACGTGAGCGCCTATGGCAACATCATTGCCTATATCATTTTTAAGAAGACCGATGACTTCTTTCATCATGGCTATTCTCCCCCTGCCGGAAAGATCAGCAGGCAGAGTAATATCCATCTCGTCTTCCTTATTAATAAGCTTTGTCTTGATCGTAGGGTAAAGTATATCTTCCAGGTGTGAATACACGTTTACTTCACATCCAAGCGCCTCTGCCTCGAC
>CAZVHL010000052.1:0-5854 GCA_964626925.1 uncultured Nitrospiraceae bacterium | reverse complement strand
GGTGCTGTAACAATAGGTCCGTAAAAATTAAAATCGCTCCAGAGTACAGAGCACATACCCTGTGCTACAGCGTCCATAGCTTTGAAGCCTTCCAGTCCCCATACCTCCTTCGACTCTTTCCACATATGAGTACCGTTTGAATAAGCACCTCCACAGGGAAGGCCTGTTTTTTCTTTTATAATCTTATTTGCGATCAGGGAGAAGGATGTTGCAGGAAGGTTCATCACTGAAGTATCAACAATAATGGTATCAAAACCGTCGGCCCCCTGTTCCATGAGATTATTGAGAGACTTGAGTCTGCCTGCAGGTGACTGGTCCTTATCATCAAATGCCTGAACTACTACATGTTTGATGCCAAGGTCTTTTAATTTATTTACCTGTCCTTTAATATCTTTGTCCCATGGGGTTATGCTGTTGTAAAGAAACCTGTCCTGAACACCTAATTTAGCAATGTATTCCGTTGCCTTTGCCCTTTTTTCGGCAACCCACATATCAATGCCAAACGGCATTTTCGTTGTTTCAAGATAAAAATCAATATATATCTGGGCCTCTTCTGCAGTATTTGCTACCATCGCAACCATGGATGGTATTCCTGTAGAGGCAGAGAGTTCTTCCTGTTTTTTTATAAGCTCTTTTGCCCTTTCACGGTCAAAATTTCCTTTTCTGTCCTGCAGGATCCTGTCCTTGTTATGGAACATGGATGCGATAAGGAGAGGAGGGTTTTCTCCCGGCTGCCCCCCGATTTTTATTTTGTCTATGTTAAATATTTTTTGTTCAGTCGAAAATTGAAACATATAAGCTCCTTGGATTTAAATACTTAAAGTTTCCATCCTCTGGCAACTTCTATCAATTTCTGGATATTTTCATATGGAACTGTTGGCGGTATATCACATCCAGGCATGAGTACAAAACCACCGTCAGTCCCGGCAGTCTGAATTACATGCTTGCAGGAGTCCTCCACGTCCTGGACACTGCCCTGCAGCATTATGTTGACTGGGTCTACGTTCCCCGCAAAACAGATATGTCCATGCAGAATCTCTTTGGCCTTTGCAATATCTGTTTTGTGGTCGAGACTTATGCAGCTCGCCCCGGTCTGTGGAAAAAGATCAAGCCTGTCTGTTGTATTGCCGCAAATATGCACCAGAGTATGAGCATTTTTTGATTTTGCCCAGTCAGTGAATTTTTTCAGATATGGAAGGGCAAATGTCTCAAACTGTTTTTTTGATATAAGGTCACCGGATGCTGTTGGGTCGGCAAGACTGATGACCTGAAGTGTACCGTCCGACACAAGCGGTTCATAGAGATGAATCAGAAGATCGGTAGCAAAATCCGCAACCTTGTGAACAAGGTCAGGGTTTTTAAAGGTGGCCTTCATCATATTTTCTTCACCAACCATTCTGGCGCCCAGAGTGTAAGGCCCCCATGCTGTCATGGTTATCACATATTCATTTCCTATTTTCGATTTTGTATCTCTTAATGACTTGAAAACAGTATTAATAATTTCACTTTTGTCTAATTTACCTAAGTCAAAATTTTGCAAATCATCTACAGATGAAATAAATGATTCTTCAAGATCAGGAGCACCCATTTCTCTGAATTTTATTCCTCCCCCAAAAGCTGACGCATGAAAATTGTTATAACCCGAACCAGCATAGACAATGTCACAAAGCAGTTTATCTGACATCGATACCAGCATGTCGGTCATTTTCCCGGCATCAATAGATAAGTCCTTAAAAGTAGTGCCATATTCGCGAATGCTCCACATACCGCCTCCAAATAGAGTTACCGGAACTCTTTCAGTTTTTCCCCCTTCAAAGGCCTTTAAAATGATTTCTCCCGGTTTCATAGCTCCTCCTTTTTGAGTGTCTAAATCTGTTTTTGATATATCCTGAAGAATTGTCAGATTAATTATATGCTATATTTAATAAGTCCGCAAATATATATATGATACGTCCAGTTTGTGAAGGCTTTGTGAATTAAGGCTCTTTTTTTAAAGTGCCTAATAAAATCAGACAGGGATGGATTAAAATTCCATAAATAATATAATGTATATAGTATTACCTTAATAAATAATAACTCTATTTTTAAATTACAAAAAAATTTAACATTTTCAATCTGGATAAAGTCATAAATGAAAAAAAGTTTACCTGTACTACACATAGGTGATTTAACAGTTAGCCCTCCGATTATTCAGGGTGGGATGGGCGTAAGGGTGTCACGTTCAGGTCTGGCTGCTGCAGTTGCGAATGAAGGATGTGTTGGGGTGATTGCCGCTGTAGGTCTCGGAAAGTTTGAAGACAGGCCAGGTTCAGAATTTGAAGCTCTTAATAATGAAGCGTTAAAAAAGGAAATAAGAAAAGCCCGCAGCATGACAAAAGGAATACTGGGGATCAATTTAATGGTAGCCCTCTCGAACTATGAATCTCTGGCAAAGGTTTCTGTTGATGAAGGCATTGATCTGATTATATCCGGCGCAGGACTGCCTTTAGATCTTCCAAAATTTGTTACGAACTCAAAGACCAGACTTGTCCCTATTATTTCTTCAGTAAGGGCTCTAAAAATTATCTGTAACAAATGGAAAAGGACGTATGACAGGGTTCCTGATGCTGTAATTGTTGAAGGGTCCAAAGCAGGCGGTCATATCGGGTATGATTTCCAGGATGTTGTTGAAAACAAGGCCCCATCACTTGATGATTTAATAATCGATATAGTGAAATTCGCAAACTCTTTCGAACCTCAGATTCCGGTGATAGCTGCCGGTGGAATTTTTGATGGTAAAGACATCGCCCATTTTCTGAAATTGGGTGTTTCCGGTGTGCAGATGGGAACCCGTTTTGTATGTACTGATGAATGTGATGTTCACCAAAGTTTTAAACAGGCATATCTGGATGCAACTGAAGATGACCTTGTAATCATAAAGAGTCCTGTTGGATTGCCGGGCAGAGTGATAAAAAATAAGTTCGTTGATGATATTAAAGAAGGCAAAACCTCTCCTATTGCCTGCAACTATCATTGTCTGAGAACCTGCAATCCGAAAACAGCACCTTATTGCATTGCCAAGGCACTGACAAGTGCAGCAGAAGGAGATCTCGATAAAGGCTTTGTTTTTGCCGGTTCAAACGCGTACAGATGCAAGGAAATTGTTCCTGTAAAAACGTTGATTGATGAACTGGTGTCTGAAACAACACAATATATGTAGATTTAACGTAAAATCTTTATAGATAATAAAAAAGGGCACCCGCAGAGGGGTGCCCTTTACTTTTTTTAGAATATACCGTGGTCAAACTTCGGCTGCGGCAGGTACTCCCACTCCTCGCCTTTATTGAACTTGGCCTCGATATCCATACACTTAAGCGCATACTCAAATGCATACGGTATCCCGGGGCCTCCCGGCACAAACCCTCCAAGGATCATTCCCACCGATGCTGCCTCGAATATCTCTCCCGTTGTCGCTCCATTTTTTATAGCAGGTATTACATGAATTATGCATCTCGGCGAACAGTAGGCCACTCCACCTGCCATGAACATCAGCTCTTTCACTTTTTTTGATAATGCCCCGTCCGCAAATATACTCGCGTAAAAATCTGCAAATGTCCTTCCGGGCTCCGGTGTAACAGTGTTAATTATCTTAAACATCCTTGGAACAAACCCGCACTGCTTTTCCATATATGCATCAACTTCTTCTGTTGTCATCTTTTTTTCTTCTGACATAGCTTCCTCCTTTTGATTTGATGCTTCAGAGCATTGACAAAATAATTTAGTTAGTTTTTCAAGAAAACCCATGAAATTTTCTCAAAGCCTTTATAAGCGAAGTCTTTGCCTCCTTTCTTTAGATTTTTAATTACCTTTGTTACTTTGATAAATTCTCGGCAATAAAAGACAAACCGTGCAACAAATCAGTTATAACAATTAATCGTTAGATGAAGACAATCTCAGTATAAAACAATTCTATACCAATTAATCTAAAAAATCACTATAAATATATCGATGATTATATGTTATTTTTGGAACAAGTCAAATCAGGCGCATATAATCAGGTTTTCTGCTAAAAACCCTATGATATAACGGAAAATTCATATTTATTCTGTTGGAACCTATTGAATTCTTGAATAAATCATGCAGTCCATATACAATACTTATCACTCTGAATGCGGGCGTAACTCAGTGGTAGAGTATCAGCTTCCCAAGCTGAGGGTCGCGGGTTCAAGTCCCGTCGCCCGCTCCATTTTCGCTACGAGTTGTGCACCATACAGCAACAGATATTATGCCAAGGGGATTAATTCATATATATACGGGCGAAGGAAAAGGAAAGACTACAGCTTCTTTCGGGCTTGCGATGAGAGCTGCTGGTCATGGCAAGCGTGTCCTAATCCTTCAGTTCCTGAAAAGCCGTATAAGAAATTCTGGAGAGCTGAAATCAGCACGAAAGTGCGGTATAAAAGTAACAAAGTTCAAAAATCAGACTTCGCCTCTTTTCGATCCTGCGGTCAGGATTTCGGAACTTAAAAAAACTATCAAAAGCGCTCTTGCCCAGTCTATCGAAAAAATAGGTAGTGGTAAATATGATCTCATAATTATGGAAGAATTTAATAATGTTGTAAGTAGCAGATATGCAACTATTACAGATGTCCGAAAACTACTGAAGGAAAAACCCGAAAACCTTGAACTCGTTTTTACAGGACGAAACGCCCCGCCTGAATTAATCAAACTTGCAGATTATGTAACAGAAATGAAAATGATAAAACATCCTGCTACAAAAGGGGTACTGGCAAGAGAAGGGATAGAGTTCTGACGAAAGGGCCCGAAGATTCGAGGGGGAATGATTTACAAACTTGAATCCTTTACTTATTCATCACCCTCTTCACATGATAGATCCTCTGAATTACTGTTGCGTGGGTTAAGATAAGCATTATTCCCATAATCGTCTCGATCCATCCCGTGATTGCACCGAATGCCATTAGTAAAATCCTCTCCGGTCTTTCCATTATTCCTACCTTGCAATCCTTTCCCATTCCCTCGGCTCTTGCCCTCGTGTAACTAATAAGTAATGCCCCTACCATTGATCCAAGGCTCATCCATATCCCTGTCAAGGATTTAATATTAAAAAAATACCATGTAAACCCAAGAAATAAAAAAGCATCAGAATATCTGTCAACAACAGAGTCAAGAAAGGCGCCGAAGTCAGTAAATTTGTTGTGCGCCTTTGCAACAGCGCCATCAAGCAAATCAAAGAATCCACCAATCAGAATTAGCAACCCTCCCAGAAGCAGATTTTGCGTGAGTGTTACTGCCGCCACTATTGTTACAATAAGTCCGGTTACTGTAAGCGCGTCCGGGCTTATGTATGTCCTTTTTGCAAGGAATGTCAGGGGTCTGTCAATAAGGCATTTAAGATGATCGCATAGCATTGAATAAATTGTAATTATTAATCTGCTATTAGTCAATTTAGTTGTCAGTTTGGGTTAGTTCATGAAACCGCAGAAACATTGATTGCAAAATTAAATATTAGAATTTAAAATTGATTACTGATGAACAGAGATAAAATTGTTAAACGATCACAAATAAAAGAGATCTTCTCTGGTTTAAAAAGCACCGGCAAAAAAATTGTCTTTACCAACGGCTGCTTTGATATTATCCATGTGGGACATGTACGCTATCTTGCCGAGGCAAGAAGTCTGGGAGATATCCTTGTAATTGGCCTGAATTCTGACGCGTCTGTATCCAGAATCAAATCGGGGCGCCCCATAACTCAGGAAGATCAGAGGGCAGAGGTTCTTTCTGCACTCGAATCAGTTGATTATGTAGTTCTTTTTAATGAAGAAACCCCTTACGAACTTATTAAAGAAGTAAGACC
>CAZVHL010000051.1:6952-9429 GCA_964626925.1 uncultured Nitrospiraceae bacterium | reverse complement strand
TTGCAGGGACTACAGGTAATGCTGTATCTGATGTTTTGAAATATGTGTGGGGTGTCCAGCCTACCTGGAGTTCGAGATGGACCCAGCCTACATCGTTTACTGTAAGGAAGCCTGCTACATACAACGATGGGGCACAGTATGAGTATCAGATATGCTTTAAGTGCCATTCCCGCTACGGTCTTGGCACAGACAGTGATGGAACAGCAAATGACGGTATTTATCCATCAATTACACCGGCAACTGCTGGTGGAATTATTACCGACCAGGCGATGGAGTTTAATGTAAACAACAAATCTGCCCATCCCATTGTAGTGGGTCTAGATAATCTGACCGGATCATATAATCCGGATAATATTAACTCCAATGCGATGAACTCTCCATGGACAAGTGTAGGCACGCAGACCATGTACTGTTCTGATTGTCATGGTGCAAACGATGAGTACTCAACAGGTGCTAAAGGTCCCCATGGATCCAGCAGGGCCTTCATGCTCAAAGATGCTGCCAATGGATCAAATGTATACTGGCCTGCAGGTTCTGGAGGAAAGCTTTTCAGTTTAAATGACATAAGCGGCAGCGACTCGGCACAAAACCCTTATAGAGGACTTAACAGCAACTGGTCAACCGAGCTCTTTTGTCTTAACTGCCATGATGTATTCCCGTCTTCTGATAGAAACACTTGGAGGCATAGATCTCATAGAGACCATTCCAACAGAAACTATGAACCTACTCCTGATGGTCGCAGGCATAATGTGTATTGCATTGCATGTCATTCGGTCGTGCCACACGGCAATAGGAGATCAAGGATGATTGCTTATGAAAGCGAACCAGCGCCTTATACGTATCAATCAGGAGGGGTTAATTACAATACGATAGTGGGATTCAAAAAAACCACTGTGGGCAATTATGATAGAGCTAACTGTTGGGCTAGTGATTCAAGATGTAGCATGAGACATCCTAACCGGGGAGGCTGGGTTGGTGGATATGACCCGTAATTTTGGAGTATTGAGGAGTCTGACAGACACTTATATAATATGATGTGGCTTTTATCTTAAAGATAAATAAGTTTCTCATTTCACCAAAAACTATCATATCTCTTATCATCCTTACTCTCCTTGCATGTGCAATAGGCTTTTTCGTGCCGCAGATTACTGACAAGAGCCCATCCTTTTTTGAAACCTGGCAGGGGGAAAACATTTATACCTACAGGTTTGTTACGCGTCTTCAGTTGCACCAGGTTTATACGTCATACTGGTTTCTTGCTCTTGTGTGCCTGATAGCAATATCTCTTTCATCTTCCCTTTCTGCCCAGATTAAAAAGAATTTGAAATATAGATTGAAGTGCGGAACACAGAATACAGAATATAGAACACCGAATACAGATAAAATAAGAAATGCTCTTCATAAGAAGCGATATAGGGAACAGGGATTTATTAACGAGGGGTATAGACTGATCTTCACAAAAAACTCGATCGGCAGGTGGGGAGGTGTGATATTTCATACCGGACTACTTTTTGTGGTCATCTCTGCAATCCTCGTGCTCTGCTTCCAGAATCGTGGCTTTGTCCAGCTTATCGAGGGGGATACTTTTGACGGCAAGGAAAGCAGTTTTCTTGTGAAAAGCAGGGGGGCTCTATCAGGGGAATACAATACGGGTTTTAATACATTCCTATCAAAACTCGATCATATATACTGGGAAACAGAGGAATTAAAACACCTTGCGAGTTCGCTTGTTATCATCAAAGACAAAGAACCGATAAAAAAAACGGTTTCTATCAACAATCCTCTTCTTATCGAAGGTACGAATATATATCAGTCCAATGATTACGGATATACACTTTCTTTTGTACTTAAAAAACTGACCGGAGAAAAGGTGGTCTCACATTTCAATATTGACAGGGCATCATATGTTCGCAAACATGCAATCGGCAAATCAGATTACCCGATGTCTCCTTATATTATAGAGATGAAATTTCTGCCTGATCTCGAGAAGAAGTCGTTTTACCTGAACAAACCGATTGTATATTTAAATATATCTGAAGGGCTCAGGAAAGCTTTTAGCGGTCTGGTGATCCCTGGTGACGCAGTCAAAATCAAAGATGATATTTTGCATTTCACCGGAGTCCGCTATTGGAGCGGGTTGATATTCGTGAAGAACCCGGGCATGTCTATTGCGTACATCGGGTTTGTAATAATCATTATCGGACTCGTAATAATGTTTCTGCTGCCTTATAAAGAAATTCACCTTTCTTTTGATCCTGTTACAAAGGCGTATAATATTGCAGGAAAGACTAAAAAATATGAGGCTATTTTTAATGAGGAGCTTGATGAGATCAGAGAAGAGATTGAAAAGGAGATTGAATCTTAATTGTATTCCCCTCCCTTGACGTGCGGGGATGTAGGGAGTGTTGTTAAGGAATACTATCAATGGATAATTTACAATTACTAAGATACGAGGTCATACTCCACTGGATTGCGGT
>CAZVHL010000051.1:2798-6852 GCA_964626925.1 uncultured Nitrospiraceae bacterium | reverse complement strand
CAGGAGTAATGGCAGCAATGATCGGGCTGATTCCACATGCAATTGCTATAGCCATAAGGTGGAATGTATCAGGACACGGGCCGTACATGTCCAAATATGAAGTGCTGACATCACACTCATGGGTAACGGTTGCAATGTTTTTATTAATAGCATGGAAAATACCCAAACTCAGGGCAGCAGGTGTTGTTATATTGCCGCTCAGTTTTTTAATGATGACCATCGGACTTTTTACAAACCCAGACATCAACCTGTTAAGCCCGACCCTAAGCGGGGTCTGGCTCGTTATCCATGTTATATTTAATAAGCTTTCTGCAGGGGGAATAATTATTGCCCTCGCTTCATCGATCCTGTTTCTTCTAAAAAATAGGAACGCGCAGAAAGAGTTCTATCAAAAACTACCTTCCCTGGAAGTGCTCGATGCTTATAGCTATAAATTCATCGGCTTTGCTTTCATATTCTGGACAATAACCGTAGTAGCCGGTTCTATATGGGCAAATCAGGCATGGGGCAGGTACTGGGGATGGGACCCGATAGAAACATGGTCAATAATTACATGGCTTCTGTTCGGGCTTTACCTGCATCTGAGACATTTTTTTAGATGGAAGGGTATAAAAGCAGCCTGGTTGTTAATAGCATGTTTCTTGTCTGCGATAATGAGTCTCTATTTTATTCCTTTTATAATTGATACCCTGCACAGTTCGTATTTTATGTAAGCCCTTTTTTTCCCAAAATGCTTTTCAAATCCGTACAGCTATTATTAAAGAAATCATGAGCAATGCTTGAATAATCTAGCTTAAAAAACGCGTACTTGCGTAATATTCCTCATAAAAACAGTGATTTACCAGAACTGTTAATTGTAACTCCCTGAAAACACACTAATAATTTCAGGCATTAATTTTGCATTTACACAAATCAAACAAAAGAGTTCATGAACCTGGAAAATAAAATTTTTAAACACAATGGAAATTACAAATCAAATTAAAATTCTGGTTATCGAAGATGAAAAACTCATAAGTAAGTGTCTTAAGAAAGCACTTGAAAAAATGGGAGGATACACTGTCAATTGTGCTCATACAGGATTGGATGCGATTAAAAGCCTTTCGGATGGAAATTACGACATTATAATTACTGACTTAAATCTTCCTGATTATAAAAATTTTGACCTTATAAGAAAAATCAGGGATCTGAAAAAAGATATACCATTAATTGTTATGTCAGCGTATTATCCCGACTCAAGTGAAGATTATATTAGTAAGCATGGAGTCTTCAGGTGCATTAACAAGCCTTTTGAAATAGAAGACATACTGATAGGGGTAGAAGCAGCACTGGCTGAACAAACTCAGGTGTCTGAGTTTGCTGAGTATACTACAATATCAAATCTCTATTAAGCACTATATCCAGTTGCCGTTTCAGGCTTTCAACATAAGCTTTCACCGTCTGTTGACTCTTTGACGATAGAAAAATCTGTGTAAGCTGGTCCTTATTGTCACCCTGAATAGAGTCCAGAATTTTAGTTTCTTCTGATGACAATTCAACTGTCTCACCGATAAGAGCGGTCATTTTTGCAGAGATTAAATCACTTCTCATACTGTTTTCAAAATTTTGGGGAGATATGCGATTTATTTTCAAGCGTCTTTCATATACATTAACATCAAAAACTCCATCTCTCTGAAAATATGGGGCTCTCATGATAGCATCCTGCAGTTCTTTTTCAGTAACAGTGATTCCAGCGTTTCCAGCTGCAATCAAAATAACTCTTCGATCAATCAACGCGTTTATAACCCTGTCAGGAATATTCATTTTTTCTATTTCATCGTCTGTATATTGATCCCTGAGTCGATTATATTCATTATCATATGCCCGATAATATTCCTCGAGTAAAATATTGTCGTCTTCAATCTGCGCCACAAACTGAACGGCAACATTATCTTTAGGCCCTATACCCCAGAAAATAAAGGCTACAGAGATCATAATTGTGATTGCGGAAAGCAGAAACACAGAAAAGAACTTATTACCGCGCATTATTTTAAGCATCAGATAATATAGCCCACCGGATTATCAAAGGGCAAGTGAATAAGGATAGAAGATATATGTTTATTTTCCATATACCTTAGCAAGGATTTCGCCTGCACCCTTTGAAAGAAGATTTTCTGCTAACGTTGTTCCCAGAGACTCCGCTTCTTCAGGTCTGCCATCTATAGACTCTTTAATCAATGTCTTGCCATCAAGACTTCCTACAAGACCTTCAATAACAAGATTACCGTCATTCAGCTGAGCATAAGCCGCTATCGGAACCTGACATCCACCTTCAAGCTTTTTCAAAAATGCACGCTCAGCAGTGACGCATATCCATGTTTCCCTGTGGTTTAATTTACTGAGAAGGTCATTAATGAAATTATCGTCTGTCCTGCATTCAATTCCAACCGCTCCCTGTCCTATTGCCGGGAGGCTAATCTCCATGGAAATTTTCTCAGTAATCCTTTCTGCATAACCAAGCCGCTTAACCCCTGCTGTAGCAAGTATTATCGCGTCAAACTGTCCCTCCTCAAGTTTTCTCAGTCTTGTATCAACATTTCCGCGGAGCTGCGTAATCTTGAGATCAGGGCGCTTATTCAAAAGCTGACATATTCTTCTGAGACTGCTAGTACCGACATGTCCGCCCTGAGGAAGATCGCCAAGACTGCTGATACCTTCTCTTGCAATAAAAGCATCTCGAGGATCCTCCCGTTCACATATGGCTGAAAGATGAAGGCCTTCAGGCAAATCAGCTGGTACATCTTTCATGCTGTGAACAGCCAGGTCAGCTTCCCCTCTCAGCATAGCTTCTTCAATTTCTTTTACAAAGAGACCCTTCCCGCCGACCTGTGCAAGAGGAACGTCAAGAATCTTGTCTCCTGTAGTTTTGATCTTATTTAGCTCTACTTTTATATCAGGGATTAAATTTTCTATTTGGGATTTAATCCATTCAGCCTGCCACAATGCGAGTTTACTGCCCCTGGTTGCTATGATTATCTTATTTCTCTTCTCCATTGTTCTCCTCTATATCTAACTTGAATAATCTGTTCACTATATCCACCATTATATCCCTGTCCTCCTGCTCTGATTTGAGTGCCGCAGTAGGCAGGTGAATAATTTTATTTACAATCGAATTACTAAGTTGCTCTATAGCCTTGATCTTGGCTTCCTCAACAGGACCTAATTTCTTCAGGGTTTTCTCGAGCTCTTCTTTTCGGATTGCATCAGCCTTTTCTCTCAATGCTACAATAGTAGGGGTAGCAACAAGTGAATCATGCCATTTCAAAAATGATTTAACCTCTGTGGACACTATCTTTTCTGCCTTGGCAGCTTCTTTGCTCCTTTCATGAATATTTATATCAACAACATCTTTCAAGTCATCTACAGAGTAAAGATAGACATTATCGAGTTTATTTATTTCGGGATCTATATTCCTCGGGACAGCAATATCAATTATAAACATCTGCTTTTGTTTCCGCTGCTTCATAACTTTCTGCATCTGATCTTTTCTCAGCACATAATCAGGCGCACCTGTTGAACAGATTACTATGTCGGTATGTGGTAGTTCATCAATAAAACTCTCAAATGGTATGACTTTACCATCAAATTCCTGTGCAAGATCTTCCGCCCTTTCATAAGTCCTGTTGGTTATATAGACGTCCTTAACTCCACTGTTAATCATATGTTTAGCAGCTAACTCAGCCATCTCACCTGCACCCATAAGCATAAATGATGTAGTGGCAAGGTCTTCAAATATCTTTTTTGCCAGTTCAACCGCTGCAAAACTGATGCTAACGGCACTTTCAGCTATTTTAGTCTCGGTCCGTATACGCTTGGCTACGGAAACAGACTTTTTCATAAGTTTGTTGAGATACACCCCGGTTGACTTGCTCTTAAGGGCAAAATCATATGCATCCTTTAACTGTCCCAGAATTTGAGGTTCTCCCACTACCATTGAATCCAGGCTTGAGGCAACTCTGAAAACATGTTTTACAGCCTGCTTCCCTTCATATATATAAAGTGCATCATCCAGCGGCCC
>CAZVHL010000051.1:0-2698 GCA_964626925.1 uncultured Nitrospiraceae bacterium | reverse complement strand
AAAGACGTGCTGTCCCTTCAGGATAAGGCTGACACCAATAAAGGCGAATATAACGATAACGAATCCAACTATTGAAAGGATGGCTGCCTTTTTACCGCGCCAGCCAACCGTAAGCCTCATGTGCAGCACAAGTGCATAGATAAGCCATGTGATAAGTGACCACACCTCTTTGGGGTCCCATCTCCAGTAGGTTCCCCATGCGGCATTTGCCCATATAACCCCTGTTATCATGGCAAGGGTCAAAAAAGGGAAACCTAATGTAATTAAATGATAATTAATGTCATCAAGAACCTGTAAGCTGGGGAGTTTCTGAAAAAGACCGCTAATTCGCTTGGATTTGACGAACCTTTCCTGAATAAGATACATAATTCCTATACCACAGGCCATAGCAAACGCAGCATCTCCAATAAAGGCAAAGATCACATGAATGCCAAACCAGTAACTTTGCAACACCGGGCTTAACACCTTTATTTCCCTCGGAAAAATCGCGGACGAAAACATCAGCAGAAAAACGATTGGGATGATAAAAGAACTCAGAAGGCCAAGTTTGTACCGGTATTCATGAAAAAAGAAAAGCAACAATATGCACCATGAAAGAAATGATGTAGCTTCATGCATACTGGTCACCGGCACATGTCCCCCTTTCACGTACCTGATAATAATGTTTGCGGTATGGAACAGAAAACCGATTGCAGAAAGATATAGCGCAAGCCTTGATGTGGCTTTTTTCCCTCTGAAGATCTCGATAATTCCAGAAACGGTGGCAAGAAAATAAAAAGTAAGAGCTACTTCAAATAACAGGACATTAGTTTCCATTTGTAATCTATCTGCTCCTCTAATAACAAGAAATTTGGATTAATTTTTGTCGTGATTTTTTTTCGGTATATTTCAATCTATTCTTAAGTAAAGAAATTATTACATTAACTACACTATATATTTTTTGATATAGGTGGTGAATTTGTCAATTTCACCTGTTTTATTTGCCAAATTAATCCTGAATATTTTTTTGTTATCATGCTGCATGCTGTCCAGAATGGGAGGGAATGCTTCATCTGCTTCTGAATTGAATATTATTATGTCCGCCTTTTTGATGAGTTTTGAGGCAGAGGGCTTGATTTCTCCGTTCCGTCCAATCACAAATAATATCAGATGGGGAGCAATGAAATCCACAGGGCTATTGCCTTCAATCACAACACCAGGAAGGTCTTCCATCTTGCCAACCGCTATATTCAGGGCTTTTTCCAGCCCACTTACAGGGCTTTGAATCCATACTACCCTTTCTGCTCCTGATTCTGAAAGAATAGCGGTATCTTTGTTTTTCTGCATCAATATTGCATCTTCATCATTAAGAGATGTATACATCAAAGTCTTTGTAAATTTAATCGCACCGAAGCCTTTAAGATTATTCAGTAATACTGAACAAAGCGTAGTTTTTCCTACACCGCTATGAGCACCAGTAACAGATATAATCTTAAATGAGCTCACCATAGACTTATTACAGAATACAAGATAGCATCGAATGATACAAGAATGTGTCTTGCTTCTTAACATTAAAATCCTGTATTCTTTTTTTGATATGAAAATGTTAAAACCGGAAGAGCAGTTAAAGACAGTTAAGAGAGGCGTTGCCGAGATATTGCCCGAAAATGAACTGCTCAAAAAACTGGAATATTCATACAATAACAATAAACCTCTCAAAATAAAGGCCGGTTTTGATCCTACAGCCCCGGATATCCATCTCGGACACACAGTCCTTCTTGAAAAGATGCGGCAGTTTCAGGAGTTAGGGCATGAAGTTATTCTGATTATAGGTGATATGACCGGGATGATAGGGGATCCAACAGGAAGGTCCGAGATCAGAAAGCCTTTAACAAAAGATGATGTATTGGCAAATGCTGAAACATATAAACAGCAGGTCTTTAAGATTCTTGATTCCGGCAAAACAGACATTAAATTTAACAGTGAATGGCTTGAAAAACTGACAGCGATCGAAATTATCAAACTTCAGTCCAGGCAGACAGTTGCAAGGATGCTGGAGCGGGATGATTTCAAGAAGAGATTTGCTCAACAGAATCCGATAGGTATTCATGAATTTATCTATCCTCTTTTGCAGGGATATGATTCTGTTGTCCTTAACGCGGATGTTGAACTTGGTGGAACTGACCAGAGATTTAATCTTTTAATGGGGAGAGAACTGCAGCGTGATTATGGGCAGGATCAGCAGGTGCTGGTTATCATGCCGCTGCTTGAAGGCACGGATGGTATTAAAAAGATGTCGAAAAGCCTTGGCAACTATGTTGGGATATCCGAACCTCCAAAGGAAATTTTCGGTAAAATAATGTCGATTAGTGATGAATTAATGCTCAGATATTATGAACTGCTCAGCCACCAATCACTTGATGAACTGAAAATTTTGAAGGAAGGACTTACGAGCGGTACAGTTCATCCCATGGATGCAAAAAAAACTATTGCGTCTGAAATCGTTGAAAGATATTACGGAAAAGAAGAAGCGGAAAAGGCAAAAGAAGAATTCGGGCATATTTTTAAGGATAAAGGCCTTCCTGATGATATTCAAGAGTTTAATCTTGAAAATAATGAAGACATATGGCTACCCAAAATAATGAATTCATCCGGGCTGACCGAAAGCACAAGTTCAGGCATCAGGCTCATTAAGCAGGGGGGGGTCAGTGTGGATGGA
>CAZVHL010000050.1:0-9765 GCA_964626925.1 uncultured Nitrospiraceae bacterium | reverse complement strand
TTCACTGCTTCGATGAAACGATCTTCGGCAATGCCGCTGTTTATCCTTTTTTTAACAATGCCTTCACTATTGATCATTACGATCCCGGCACCATAACGTATTTCGTACTTGTTAGCTATGTCATTACGTTCATCAAATCCAACGGATGAATCAATGCCGTGTTTTGTCATGTATTTCATAATGTTATCCTTTTTATCCTGGAAACCCATCCATATAATTTTTAACTTTTCTTTTGCAAATTCGTCTTCAGCCCTTTTCACGAAAGGGATCTCCTCATCACATCTCTTTCACCAGCTCGCAAAGAAATATATCAGGACAGGTCTGCCTTTCAGATCAGCAAGGCGTATCTCCTCACCCGTAAATACATCGTCTACTGTGAAATCAAAAGCCGGGAACTCGTCAGGGAGACTGGAACAGGCTGCAATAATAACGAATATTGCTGATAACAAACACAGACGAAAAAACCTTATTGACATCCAACTCTCCTTATTTCCTGGATTTATACAACCCCGCGATCCAGCCCCCCAGAAAGCCAAGAAGCGCGCCCGATGCCTCATGAATATAAGCCATGGGTGTGGTAAGCTGCATCTCGCCAAACCAGAGAATCGAAAACAATATTCCACCAACCAATCCAAGGACTGTACCTATAATTATACTTTTTCCCATTTAATCCTCCTTTTCAGCCCCGGAAGGCAGCTTGTCATTAAATCTTGTAATAAATATTCCGGTAGCTCCTACAATAAACATAACAGCTCCTATCATCTCCCAGATAATACCGGGGTCATAAATGAGGCCTATGATGGTCGACTTTTTTTTCTGTTGTGCAGATTTTGCAAAAAACCCAACACTATTATAAAACGATGGCTGCCCGACCTCAAGCTTATGCAATTCATTATTTATTCTCAGATGAACTCTCCACCTTGTTGAACTCTCGCCGGGGTTTGTAAAAAACTCCATGTCATCTACTTTGAGGTCAAACCCTTTAACTTCGCTGGTATCATTTATCTTCATCGGTATGTCCAGTTTATACCCGGTTGATGCACTAACAGCATACCCTGTCAAAACAAACAATATTGCTATATGCAGAATCTGGGGAGAGAGTATCCTTATCAGCTGTTTGCGGGTCGTTCTTTTGATAATGGCATCAAGGGAACAGATCAATGTACTTACCCAGAGTAGCAGCATGAGGACCATTAAGAGATATATCCATATGAATTTATCTAAATCAATATTATTAATCGACAGCCAGCTGAAAAGGGGCATATCATTTATCCCTGAAAAAACAGCAAGATTATGGGGTATATAAAAGGAACCGATAAGAAATGCTCCTATGCTTATACCTGTAAGCCACAAATACGTTTTTATGGAAAGAAAAAATTTTAGCATTATCTAAAACTGTGTCCAGGGGCTGCCAAGAACAGGCATTACTCCAAGATATGAAAATATTATAATAGGGAAACCGATTAAGCCTAATATCGATGCCGGTTTACCGTAGAGTGACCGCATCATCCTGCTATGAAGATAGAAACTATAGTAAAACCAGACTACTGTAATCCATAACTCCTTTGAGGTCCATAGCCAGTAGGAACCGTATGTAAAATAAAACCAGAAACTGCCTCCTATTAATGAAAAAGAAAAAAAGAGCCAGCCGAAAAGACTTAACCTGTATTGTATAACTTCATAAAGAATTGACTTCTCCCTTAAATAGAGGATTCCTGCGATCGAACTGACAGTAAAGAAAAAAAATCCTGATATAAAGAAAATGATATATACGTAAAACCATTTTGAACTCATATTAGGTTCAATTGTATCTATTCGACTCTGAAAAACCGCAAGCAATGACAGGAAGATTACAAACAAGGGAAGGGTGTCCAAAAGAATATTCACAGAAGCCTTTTTCTTTAAGTAAAAGAAACTGAACGCAACCGCTAATGAAATAACAAGAAGAATGTCATGTCTTTCAGTAACGGGTAACCAGCCAAGATGCAAAGCTCTATAGAGAAGATATCCTGTATGAATCAGGAGTCCAAGAGTGAAAAAAACTTCGCCTCTTTTATTGCCGACTATTGCAAGACTGTAGAGAGAAATAAAAACGAGTACAGGGATTAGACTTATCATGTAGAATTACTTTCCTTAATCTCTTTAACCTTTTTCCTGATGTTTATCCATAGATATGCCCCTGCTCCAACAAACAGGAAAGCAAGTATATGCTTGACTATTAAAGCAGGTATCTGACTTTTACCTGCATAATGTGACCACTCAAACTCTGTATAAAAATAGGTCCTCGGAATTCCACCGAGAATAATCCATGCAAAGGAAAACTTTACAAGGAATGTCATACTGCCATATAACTTTAAGAAGTAGTCCCTTACATCAGGCTTTTCACTATCACCGAATTTCTTATATATGACCCATATGGCGATACCGCTGGCAAGCAAAAGTGCCGTAGCCACATCATGAAAGTAGTTGTTCATCATCAATATGACGCCGGTAGTTTCGCTCATTTATAACCCTATCCTTTGTTATAGAAATATTGGCAGACTATTTAAAATAGGCTATGACTTGATATCACTATTATATATAAAATAGCAATATATATAATACTTTCAATTTGTGAAGAGTTTGTGAATTAAGTTAAATTATATCAATGAAAGTATTGCTTATATCCCCACCATTTGGCGAAAAAGGGCAGATGTCAAAAGGCCTACCAATAGCTCCCCCTGTTCTTGAGTACCTTACAGGTCTGACCAATCAGGTGAGGCCGGATATCAAAGTTGAGCTGATTGATGCCAATAAGGAACCTTTTGATCCTGAAAGAACAGATGCAGACCTGATAGGTTTTACTGTTCTGACTCCCCAGTCTCCCTGGGTATATATGATGTCTGATAAGCTCAGGAAATTGGGCAGAAAAGTTGTCCTTGGGGGGATACATATTACAGCACTTCCTGATGAAGCAGCACAACATGCTGACTCCATTGTCCTGGGTGAGTCTGAACATATATGGAAGGGTTTACTGGACGATGCAGAGTCCGGCAGGATGAAACAGGTTTATGAAGGAGAGTTCCCTGAACTTACCGAACTGCCTCGTCCGGTTACAAACCTTTGGAATACAAAATATGTTTATGGCTATTTTCAGACATCAAGGGGCTGCCCGTTCAGTTGCACTTTCTGTTCTGTACACAAATTTTTTGGCGGCAAAGTGAGGATGAGGCCTATTAATGAAGTGGTAAAAGAAGTTGCTGCAAGTAAATGGAGATTGTTCTGGGGCATTGATGACAATATATGGGGTGTAAATGTTCCCAAGACGATCGAACTTTATAAAGAAATGGGAAAAAATGTCAGGGGCAAATGGTGGTTTGGTTCAGGAGACATAAAATCAGTACAGCATCCACGTTCGCATGAGCTTCTTACCAGCGCGCGCAAGGCCGGCCTAACAGCAGTGCTTGTTGGCTGGGAATCTAACAATTTGTCGAGCCTGGAGGAATATAAGGCTGTGACCAAGCAGGGTAGGGAGAGAAGGGATGCGATAAAAAAGATCAGAGATTATGGCATAGAGGTTATGCTGTTCATTATGGTTGGTGGAAGGCAGGATACGAGGGAGGACTTTGAAGGTATATTCAGATTATGTGAAGAGTTAAAGGTTTCTGCGCATCCGGTCATGACGACTCCGTTCCCCGGAACAGAACTCTATGATATCTACAAGCCATATCTAATCGATGGATTGGATTGGAATAGCTATGACGGTAACCGTGCTGTTTATGAGCATCCAACTATGAGTCCTCGTGACAGAGAGGAAGCGATTATCAAGTTAAGATCAGACCTGTTCAGTGTTCCAAAGATATTGCAGAGAATCTCACAGATATCATGGAGAGGCTTTCCGATGAGCCACATAACTTCATGGATGGTTCAATACCCGCAGGGCAGGGCTTTTAAACAGTATGCGAAAAAGAAGGAAAGCGAGGAAGAGGGGAAGGCAGGGTTTTAACATAGTAAGAAGGGTATGTTAGTGGCGGAAAGACAGTAGGGACATAACCAGCCTCAACAAATAGATCGGTACTCCAAAAACAAAGATAAATATTCCGAATTTCATCACAGGAATCCCCGGGTCTTTGGCTGACTCAAGCTGTATCCAGTATTTATGTTTGAAAAATTGCAGACCAAACTCATCAAAGTTAATACTCTCGCCTGAATTGCCTTCTGCAACAATCTTTTCTCCACTGAACACTCTCGTGGAATACACAGGGTTAATCAGGTTAAATACCGGTTCAGGGTGATGTCTGCTATTATCAGTAAGTTCAGGAGCCAGATTGACTAAAAACCTGTAGGGATGAGGCTGTAATTCAAAGAAATCGCTTTTACCCGGAGGAAACAGGCGTAATGCCATGTATCCTTCGTTGAGAAGAATATTATTCTTATAAAATCTGATACCCGGAGCAATGCCAAAATTTAGAATATGAGAGTAAGTTCCTCCAATACTGGCAGGCGGATATGCTCCGACATCATAAGCATTGGAAGAGCTGTCTGTAATGGTTATTTGAGGCTCGCTATTAAGCATACCGCTAAGATCCGATTTCCGGAAATGATCTTTCAGGCCGAGCGTTATTTTACTGATGCGGTAACTTTCTGCGCTCCACGGAAATCTTACTATATCACCTTCACCTACAAGCCTGTTGTCAGACTGCCTCACAGTCATACTCAGAAAGAAGCCGCTGAAGTAAAGCATGACACCGATTGAGAGCATAAACCACGCAATGAACCCAAGCCTGGAATCCTTGAACTTATCCTTTAGAACTCTGATCAGGTTTAAATAACCGCATATGAGAAACAGAACAAAAGGAATCTGAACAATAATATTCTCCTTGACTCCGGACACAAAGAAAGCAAAGGCTTCATCAATCCATATTGCAAAGGAAACGTAATATAGCAGCCAGCCGCCTATCAACCAGAGAAGGAATGCTTTGGAAGAGAGAATGTGAAATAGGCTTTTTAATATATTGGTTATTTTATTTATCATTTGTCATTGGATATTTGTGATTTGTCGTTTTTGAAATTCACGAAACTCCATTTCTTTAAAATCTCTTTCATCTCTATTCGTATGAACCGTTCATCTATAGTTGCAGTAAGTGGGATTGGATTACAGCCTCCCGGTATACCCAATGTATTGATTGGTATTGGAGTATCGCAATAAATACATACCACATGGTCATCCCTCTGTCCATATCCTACTGGTGGGCATATTTCACATGCATCAAGACAGACAGAAAGTGAATTATCAGATTTCTTTGTTACTATTATTCTTATCTCTTCTCCCTGATGTAGTAGAGAGAACTTGTGCATGTTTCCGTCCATTAAGTTCATTGATGGAGTCTTCAGCGGCATGACAACCATCCCTCCATTAACAACAACAGGAATTGGCTCAGGAGCATATATTTTTGATACAGTCTCGCCTTCGTGCGTAAACCATGCGGCAATGATAAAGACTACAAATAGCATGATCGGCAAGGCCTTCTTTCTTCTATCTGAAAGTATTAAAGATTTTATCCTGCGTTTTGAAACATTTGTCTCACCATGAGGTTCAGGAAGTGGCTTGAACAGGCTGTGATTAATGAAAATAATTGGAAGCGTCAGGAGTATGAATAGCGAGGCTATCAAAGCAAAGTTGGACCCAAAAAATACTGCAATAAAATCCCAGGTTGTTTTTTTTAATAAGGGGTGGTCAGGCACCATCAGCATAACAAAAGTCTGGTGAACAAAGTCATGAATGAATTTCATGAATCCTCTTTGTACAGAGGGGATAAGTGAAAGCTCTGCAATGCCCTTGATTCCGCTGCCAAAGAGCTTCACCATAGCAAAAAAGAGAAGAAGCTGGGGGAGTGCAAAAAAACTTCCAAGCCAGAAAGGCTTGTAAAGTTTAGTAACAGCTGTAATGATAATACATGCAATAATGAGCCCTGCAACAGCGGACAGATATGTCCATAAAATATTTTCCCTTAGTGTTGCAAGCTCATTAAGATAGAAAACTGAGCCTGTTATGTCTGGGAGAAAGAAGATTAACGTAGAAAAAAAAACAAGAGTTTTGGCAACTGACTGGCTCTTAATTTCATTTTTACCAAAAAACAGATTAACTCCTGAAGCGTTGTATAAAGTCGCACCACTTAGAATCAGAAAGAGGGCAAATGACATGGATATGATGTTTCCGATAAAATTCCCTGAGACCATATTTTCAGGCAATAATAGAAAAACCAGACCTAGAAGAAGAGATGAAATAACCCCCGTATAAAAGGAAGATATTAAGGGCTTTCTGTCAGTTGACAGAAGATAGGAGTAAAAGACAAGCCAGACAAGACCGATCTTAAGGCCTTCCTTAAAGCCTATGAGTTTAGCTTCGAAAACCAGTTCATTTATCATTTATCATACTAGTAGGGTTCGAGGGTTCAAGGGTTCCAGGGGTCGAGTGAAGATAAAAAAATTAAATCACTTGAACCCATGCATCCTAGGCCCCTTGACCCCTTTCTTTTATTGTTTCATCCCCAACAATATGCCCGTCCTCCATTTGAAGAATCCTTTCACCCCATTTGGATACATAAGGATCATGCGTGACTAGTATTATCGTGAAATGTTCCTCTAAATAAAGCTTCTTAAGCAGTTCAAGGATAATTTTTGTATTTTCTCTGTCGAGGTTTCCAGTTGGTTCATCGGCAAGAAGAAGTTCGGGGGTGTTTATTAAAGCCCTGGCTATACATATGCGCTGCTGCTCACCGCCTGATAACTGCGAAGGCCTGTGAGATAATCTGTTACCGAGACCTACACGCTTAAGCGCATCTTCCGCTTCCTTTAAATCTGCCATGCTATGAAAATATTGAGCAAGCATTACGTTTTCAACAGCCGTCAAGTAAGGAATGAGATGAGACTGCTGGAATATGAAGCCTATTTTCTCTCTCCTGAATATTGTGAGTTGGTCTTCAGAAAGGGTCTCTATATTATTTGAGTCAATTATTACATCCCCTGATGTTGCATTGTCTAATCCGCCAAGAATATTCAGAAGCGTGCTCTTTCCAGAACCGGAAGGCCCCATGATATTAACCCATTGCCCCTTTTCTACATCCATGCTTACTCCACGAAGGGCATGTGCGGTCTCGTATTCCTTGATAACGTTTTTTACTGTAATGAATGACATTTTATTTGGTATTTGTGATTTGTCATTAAATAGTAAATAAAAAATGGTAAATGATAAATGTTCCCTTATTCCTCCCTCAATATGACAGCTGGATTATACTTTAAAGAGTTGCTAACAGGGAAATGACTCGCTATAAGGGATATGATTAATCCTGCTGCAATCGAGATTAGAGGTAAATAAGAAGGTATCCTGATAAATGAATTAAAAGCTCCCCATGAAACTGCCTGTGTAAATAAATAACCGAGAATGAATCCGGTAATGCCTCCTGCGAATCCTATCAGCACAGCCTCTGCAAAATAAAATGATCTTATTTTGTTTCGCGTTGCACCAATGGCCTTCATCAGGCCTATTTCTTCTCTTCTTTCAAGTACATTTGCGCCCATGGTACTCATTATACTTACAGTAGCAGCAAACAACACAACAATCGTTACAAGAATCAGGAGCAACTGCATTTTCCTGAGGAGGGACTCTTCCGCAACAGCTACCTGTCTCATGGTCTTTACATTAATTCCCGGCACAGTGTTTTTTATATTGCTAACTATATTTTCAAGAACACCCGACTTGCCTCTAACGAGAATCACACTCAATTTATTATCAATGCCCATTAACTCCCATGCCTGAGGCAGGGAAATAATAAATGCATTGTCCTCATTTCCTCCTCTTTCGATAAATCCGCTAACAGTAAAACCTGCTTTTCTCTTATCGTCTTGAAGTTCTACTTTCGATCCTGTGTCAATTTTCAAAGCAGCCTTAAGATTAGTGCCTGCCAATATCTCGTTTTCACTCTCAGGCCAGTTACCAGTTACTCTCCAACCGATTTCTTTCATCCTGTCCATATCAAGACCGGTGATTTCTACCCTCTCTTTATTTATCAGGGCTGTTCCGAATACATAACCCGATACATACTCAACACCATCAAGTTTTGATATAACATTTAACGATTCATAATCCAGATTAATTTCAGCCCTTGAAGAAACTATAAGGTTGGCGCCGTATGCCTTTAATTCAGAGCCGAGTTTGTCCTTTATGCCGGAGGTTATTCCGATTAGCCCGGTAACAATTGCTACTGCCAGCATTACCGCGATCAAAGCAATAACAACACGCCCCTTTCTCTGTGAGATAGACTTCCTGAAGAAATATAAAAACCAGTTCCTTTTCATTTTGCCTCTTTCAGTACAACGCTGGGTTTTATATGCAGTGCTCTTCTAATGGGAAGGATTGTGCCTGCAAGCGCTATTAATATTGCGCTTCCAATAGCGATAAGCATAAGAGAGCCTTTCTGATGGAGAGCTGTGTTGAAAACGTGAATGCCTATGTATTTTGAAACAATCATAGATAATAAATACCCGATAATCCCGCCGAACAAACCGATCACAAATCCTTCGGTCAAAAAAATTGAAACTATTCTGGAGCGGGCCGCTCCCAAAGCCTTCATAAGTCCTATCTCTTCAGATCTTCGCAAAAGACTCATGATCATAGTGGTGGAAACTCCGAGGACAGATGCAACAAGAGCTATAATGCAGAGCAGGTAAGTTAATATTTCAAGCTTTCCGAGCACATGCCCTTCTGTCTCTGCGATCCGCCAGATCGGTTTCGCAGTTGACCCGCTGAATACTTCCTCAACCTGTTTTGCGATAGAGGTCACATAGCCGGTGCAGTACCATTTCTCGTACTCTGTTGTGGTCATGGTATCAGGGTCTTTATATGCAAATTCATCCATAGGCCGTGTAAGGGCGCTGACCAGTATCTTCGATACCTTACCTTTCATACCCTTAAGCTTCTGCAAAGACTGAAGCTCCATAAATATCTGATCATCTTCAGGCCCTCCTGTGTCAAGAATGCCTGAAACCTCAAATAATGAGTCTCCTAACTTAATGGAATCTTCCTGCATAATACCGAGCTCTGATGCCAGTGTTATTCCAACAATAATCTCATTTTCTGAACCGGGCCAATCCCCATCTATTGCCCACCAGGGAGAAACACTCCTTATTCCTGTTACGAAAGTTTTCTTTTCACCGGGCACCGGCAGATCTTTTTCATACCATGCACCGACAAGTTTGACCTCTCGTAGATTTCCGTTGTGTGACAGGTAGTCTTCTGTTTCAAGAAAAGGTGATATACCGAGAATATTATGCCTCCAGAAAATCGTCTTGACCTTTATAATGTCATCTTCGTCCAGATACCTTTTCTGCTCTGAAATATCGGCGAGTCCTTCAATCCTTGGTTTAACTAATATATTGGCCCCAAATGCCCTCAGCTCTTTAGATACCTTTCCTGTAATTTCAAAAGATATTGTTATAAGTGATGCAGCCAGTGCAGTACCAACTGCAACAGACGCGATCATCAGAGCCATGGATTTCTTTTGATTGATAAAGGAACTTTTGATGATTTGAAGAAGCACTTTATTAATTCCTTTAAGTTGTCATTCTGAACTTGTTTCAGAATCTGAGATATCAAAAAGTTATGAGACCCTGAAACAAGTTCAGGGTGACAAATGAACAATGACAAACCACAAATGGCAAATGATAAATATTTTACTCCCAATCCATCATCATCATTGATGTATGACTTTCCGGTACAAATCCAAT
>CAZVHL010000049.1:0-10232 GCA_964626925.1 uncultured Nitrospiraceae bacterium | reverse complement strand
ATGTAATATACATGTAATATTCATTATTTGTTGACAATTAACCATTAAACTGCTATTAATATCATCTAATAATAAATAATGACTAAGCCAAAAGCAGCAATATTAAATTAGTCAATAATTAAATGCCCAAACAAATAAGCGACATTAAACTTTATTCCGTTAAAGATCTCCATCAAGCTCTAGGAGTAAATGAACGAACGCTTAGGGAATGGTTTAATGCTGGAAGGCTCAAGGGCGTGAAGTTAGGGACAAGATGGCATATTACAGAAGAAAATCTAAAACGTTTCTTAAATGCGGAATAAGTGTTACCTGAAAGAGATTAATAATTAAGCAACATTATGCAAATAGATAAATTAATTTCCTATTCGCCTCAATTCTCATTACTCATGAAGAGTAACGTATTCAAAATCATAATGCCGTTGATTATTCTTTTGGTTCCAGATGCTTATTCACAAAGCCTTAGCGGACATATAAATTTAAATCAGAATATTGTTCAGCAATTTCAGGATGGTGAAAAAACATCAGAAACCGAAAAACTGAGCCAAAATTTATATCTTGATATGACTAATTTTATCACACCACATATGTCTTACCATTTATATTTAAGGGAAAGCTTGTCAGATTCAGACCTCACAGATGCAGCCGGTAGTACAGTTACTACCTATAAGAGGGCTCTTGAGCCTGCATTGGATTTTGTCCTCCGCAACCCTATGTATAGTATATTGTCAGGTTATCGCAGGCAGGAAGAATGGTCAACGGCAAGGTTATTAAATGAAAGCAGAACATCCACAGTATTTTATTACACCCGGTTTAATATGACTCCAAGAGATCTGCCATCCCTGTCTCTCGATTTCGATCAGCGCAGGAATTTTGATCATCTTATGCCCAGAACTGTTGATAGTACTAATGCCGATTATTCTATAAGTTCTATTTATTCTCTACCTTCAAAAAACATAAATTTCAGATATCTCCTCAACTTTTCGCATACTATCGACAAAACACCTCTAACCATAATTCAAAGAATAGAAAGCGATGCCTTAACCGCCAATTATAACGTAGGATATTCAGGTTTTTTATGGGATAGAAAAGCAAAATATATGGTTGATTACCGCGGAAATTATTCTCGCAACAAGACAACACAGTTCGTATCTCAGACAGGCACTGTAACATTAGAGCGTACTGCACTCGGAGGTTTCAGGGCTCAGGGTAATGCCATACAGAACGATGTTGATGTCCTGGCATCTGACGGGTTACTGGTTGATAATGATCTCAATGCTGCAACAGCAGTAAACCTCAGCACAGGACAGTATCACAATATTGGAATGTCAGTGTCATCCGGTGATTCAGTAACCAAGCTATTCGTTTATGTAAATAATAATGTCCTGAATGATACCAATCTTGATCAGCCGAGCGAGTGGAAAGTTTTTTCCAGCAACTTAAATCAGGTTGGTGCATGGACAGAAATATCTTCATCAATTAACAGCGTTACCATAACTGCTTATGATACTACAAACAATATATACCGATATGAGATTGAATTTACGGCTGCACAGAGCGCACTTTTCTTTAAAGCGATTAATTTGAACACATCTATTATTGCCAATGTTTTTGTAACCGAAATCGAAGCCTACGGTGACGATATTTTCTCAACAAACGAATCCAGCAGTGTAATTAATACTTTTATGCAGGGCATTGATATGAATGCCAGCGTGGAACTGTTTACAAAGCTGTCTTTAGCTTTTAATTATTCTCTTGACAGGTCTGATACACATCCTGTGTCTATTCTAAACTCAACAGGTGGGATTTTTCGAAACATATTTGAAAACTCTATATCATCAGGGGATAACGCAAACTTCAGGAGTTCTGTTACAAGAAACTACAGTATTGCAGCCAGCTGGGTTACGCACAGGCTTTTGACCACAACATTGAGTTTCCAGAAAAACGAAAGTTTTGACAATATTGATCTTAATGATTTTGCATCTAACACATACCGTCTCTTGTTTTATTCTAATCCGCTTCCGCTACTTGACACTACGCTATCGCTGGTCAAGAACGAAAGTTTCAGCTTTGGTGAAAAGACCTCTATAAATGACTCTATACTTTTAAGTTTAGGCGGCAAACTTTATACAGATGTCAACATGATTACTGACATGGAATATACAAAGTCACGAACTCTCAGCTCTGATAGTTTATCTACAGCATATGCAGTTAACGGGACAATCGACGCACAACTTCTACAAAAACTGACCGGAACTTTTAATTTTGCTTTCAGTCGTACTACATCAGACGATATACCAATTGACTTAACTGAGTATTTCCTGATACTTAATCATCGTCCGGGACGATTTATAAATATAACCGGTAATTTTAGAATTACAGATTCAACTGATGATTTAACTATTGCTGAAGGCGTGTCGGCCGACTGGCGTCCTCTAAGAGCAGTACGATTAACATTGAGCTACGAACACAGTTCTTCTGACCCCGGTCCGAAGGAAACCGACACACTAAACGGTTTAATCATGTGGTATTTGACGAAATTTGCTGATCTGCGGTTCACTTTCAGTTATGCACAAACCGTAGAAGAAATAAAATCAGAAAGCTATAATTACAACACAACTTTAAATAGCAGGTTTTGAAAATTATTAAATATTATGTCAGGTTTTGCTTAAATTAATAGGCAAGTGAATAATTTTATTTTTAATGCGCATAACTAATATTATAAGAAGTCTCATTATGATCAAATCTACCACAAGAAAGTTGCATTTATTATCCTCACCATTATTAATTTCTTTTATTTTGTTAACGCTATTAATTAGTGGATGCAGCAATAGAGTAAAACAATATACTAATCCAGAAATTAATATTATTGATGTACAAAAAGTAGCTGTACTACCACTTGACAACCTGACATCTCATAAGTATGCAGACAAGAAAATTGTTGGTGTGCTTATTATGGACCTGCTATCAAGAGGCATAGATGTCATTGAACCTGGCGAAGTTAATGCAACATTGAAAACAAGAAGAGTGCGGTCTTCAACTTCCTTGCCTGTTGCTACTATTAAGGAAATAGGAGAGTCTTTAAAAGCTGATGCAGTGATATTTGGCTCTGTAAGCACATTTGAAATGCAAAAAGGGATAACTGTTTCATATCCAGAAGCATCAATTTATTTAACCATGATTGATGTGAGGTCCGGAGATATTATCTGGTCAGCATGGCATACTTCAGGCGGTGCAAGTTTCTGGACCAGACATTTTGGTTCAGAAGGGGCAACCCTGGATGAAACTGCACGAGTGGTTGTCAAAGAAGTATTTGATACGTTATTTTAATCATGAGATAAGTAGCAGAAGATATGACAATGAATAATAATGACTCAATCATAATGAATAGATACTACAAAAGAGGTACTTTATGCTTATCTTCAGAAAATTAGGTTTAGTAAATGTTGTACTGATATTGTTTTATATATCTGGGTGCAGTAGTGCTAATTACACCACCTATCATAAAAGTCAGGATATAGACTTTAGCTTTGTAAAAAAAGTCGCTGTAATGCCACTCAAAAACCTGACTGATGAAGAATCAGCGGGTGAGATCGTCAGGCAGTTAATAATTAGCGAATTACTTGCTTCTGGACTCGTTGATGTAGAAGTGCCGGGAGAAGTGCTTTCTGCTGTTAATGATTTAGGAATTAAAAACCTGACATCTTTAACCGATCAGCAGATAATAGCTATTGGCAAGAATCTCAAGGTCCAGGCAGTGATCATAGGCTCGGTCCAGGAGTATGGACATGTAAGGTTCGGTAGTATTTCAGCTCCTGAAGTGACAATTTCATTGTTCATGGCAGATACAGGTACAGGTGATATTATCTGGTCTGTAACCAAGACCCGCGGGGGTGCAAGTTTTATGACCAGGCATTTTGGAGCAAAATCAGATACCATGAGCGAAACTGTTTTAACTGTTGTAAGGGAAGCAATTGATACACTTGCGGAATATTGATTGAACTTATAAATGTTCGAATTAATATATTCAGACAATAATATATTATTTAAATACAAGATCAGCTTTTCTTTAGAGGAGCTATATTGAAGCAAAAGCTTGTTGTCTTTCTTATATTGCTTTTATTCTTTATCATCTTTTTTTGTAATAAACATTTTAAAGACAGTAAAGAGGTTATCCAGCAAGAAAAAGTTATAGAGCAGACTTCACCTGCACCGACAGTTGAACACAAGGAAAAACTCACAGAAACTGTTCCAGAAAAAATAGAAATTGTGTCACCTGAAAAAAAATCGTTAACAACTCCTATGGAATTACCTGTTATTATCCACAAAAAATCAGTTGAGGACATTCCCCAAAAAATAGAAGTTATCAAGAAAAATCCGGTAACTGAAATCCCCAGGAAGTATTCTACTTTAGCAAAGCAACTTGATCAATCCCCTCCCTCTAAAGTCATTAAGCCGCTTTTGCAAAAAAAACCAGAAGTTTTACCGGAAAAACCTGCTCAAAAAAAAGAAGAGATATTAAAAATCGAAACGATTAAGGGAACTCCTGAAAACAGAATTGCTCTACTTCCTTTTGATAACTTCTCAGACAACCAGGACGCCCTGACACAGGTTATGCCCCTGATCGCATCACGTCTGGAGGGTAAGGGATTTAATGTTGTAAGTGAAAATAAAATTATCGCATTTTTTTGTGAAGAAAGAATGAGAAATATCAGCTTCATATCAAAAGAGCAATCCCGTAAAGTCGGGGACATTCTGCACGTTGGCACTATTATGGTTGGAGCCGTAACTTCTTACTCTACTGGAGAGAATCCCAGGTTTGGTATTTCAGCCCGCCTTATTGATACATCTGCAAGCAAGATTATCTGGGCAGATTATGCTTCTGAAACAGGAAATGACTTTACCAGGCTACTCGGACTGGGAACAATAAAAAATATTGACCGGTTAATCCCTGAAGTACTGGACCAATTACTTGCATCTTTTCGTATTGAACCACCTCAAGATGATTCAGAATCAAAATACAGGGTTGCGGTGCTTCCGTTTAAGAATATAAGCCAATATGACGATGCAGGCAGCATCGTCACTTATCTGTTTTTAACTGAACTGTTCAAACATGAGCTGTTTGAACCGGTTGAGTATGGTGATGTATGGAAAATGATAGTTGATTCGAGGATCAGAATAAAGGGAGAACTGAGTCATCAAAATATTGAGACCCTTTCCCAGTCTCTTGGTGCAGGAGCATTCCTGCTGGGAACAGTCGAAAATTACTCTGATGGGATAGATGGTTCTTCCCCTCCGGATATAACAATCTCTGCCAGATTATTAGACGCCCGTGATAACAGGATACTCTGGTATAATAGTCGTCAACTTAATGGGGATGATAAAATTAAAGTCCTTGACTGGGGCAAGATAAGATCAGCGGACAAAGTTGCCTATAGTGCTGTTTCAGAACTCGTAGAAAATATGGAGACAGCTAGATGGCATTAAATATTAATAAGTCTAATAAATTTGTTGTTTGTTTCTCGTATTTTTTATTAATTATATTACTCCTGTCTGGATGCGCATCTATCCCAAAAGACGAGAACATTATAGCAATAGTGGACGGGGAACCTGTAGGCAAAGGAGACCTTGATTATGCACTTCAAATCGCTCACCGCAGAAAACTTTCATCCACTAAGGATATAAACATTTCGGATTTTATCAATAAATTAATAGAAGAGAAATTGCTTGTTCAGGAAGCACGTCGAATGGGTATGGGGGATGATACTCAGATAAATGATAAAGTAGACGCCTTTATCTTAAGGGAATCAGTCATGCGGCTGTACAATGAGGAAATACTTCAAAAGGTGACTGTATCTGAAGGAGAAATTATCAATTTTCATAAGCAGTCTTATCCAGATCAAGAGATAACAATAGTGCGTGAAACAATCGAAAATAATATTAGAAACCAAAAAATAAAAGAACGCAGCGATGAATATTTAACCTACCTTAGAGAAAATGCTTTCTACGAGACAGATAATGATATTCTCTCCTCTATTAATCTTGATATGTCTATTGAAGAGAGAATGGAGTGGCTAAAAGATGAAAGAGCTCTTATCACCGCAGGGGATGAACTGCTTACAGTTGGGCAGTTTATGCGCAATATTCGTCCTGGTACTACTGATAATAATATTAAAACTAAAGTTATTAACCAATGGGTTGATAGAAAAGTAGTAGATGATGAAGCACTGAACCGCAATTACACGGACAGTACTGATTTATATGATATGGTTTCACGATACAAGAATAAGCTTATTAAAAACGCATTTATGGAGAAAATTATCAGGCCTAAAGTTAATATTTCTGAAAATGACCTGATTGATTATTACGAAAGTCATAAAAAAGATTTTGCAAAACCTGCTAATTACAAATATCAGCAGATAACAACTCAAACAATCGATGATGCAAAAGAAATTTTTAATGAGCTAAGCACAGGAGCCGACTTCTCATGGATGGCTAAAACAAAGTCTATAGATAAATATGCACTGAAAGGGGGCTCTGTTGGATGGCGCTTGAGGGAACAGATGACTGATGCTATCCGGGGGGTGATTGATGCACTAGAACCGGGTGATTTTAGTCAAGTAATAATTGATAAACAATATTTCAGGATTGTCCGGTTACAGGAAAAAAAGAAGGGGCTGATTGAGGAATTCAGTATGATAAGGGCTATAGTACAGAAGAAATTATTCAGAGAACGATTTAAAGATATTTACAACACATACATTGATAAATTGAAAGAAGACGCTCAGATAGATATACGTGACGACGTCGTTGATTCAATTAAGAATACAATGAAAAAGAAGTAGCAACATGATTTTATAACTGTAAGATATGATAAGGAAATACTGCTTGAGTGTTAACTAATTTAATGTTATATTTTTTTAGCAATTAAAGATTATTAATTAATAATATAATGCAACGCAACTGGACAAAGACATTTCGCACTAACAAAGCGGTTAACAGGCTAATGTTATTGCTGTTAGTTTTCATTGTATTTATTTCTTGCGGACCTACTACAAAAAGAACAAAAAAACATTTTAAACCCAAATCCTGCCTGGAATGTCACCAGGAAAAATTACCTGACTTCGAGAAAAAATTTGTACATGCCCCCATGAAGGCAAAAGATTGCGAGGCGTGCCACACACGCCATGGAAGGCTGGCCGTGAAATCCTTTATAGATAATGTGGAAAGCAGGGTCTGTTATACATGTCATTCAGAGATGGGCGACAGAATTAAGGAATTACCGCACTTACATACAGTTCTTAAGCAGGGAGCTTGTGTACCATGCCATGACCCCCATGCGTCTGATAAATCGTTTCTTCAAAAAAATATCGGTAGTGAGCAGTGTTACTCGTGTCACGACGAGGCCCCTTTTATACGCAATAAACGCCATGAAGCCCTTGATCAGGGATGTCTTGTCTGCCATGCTCCGCATGGTTCAGCGTTCTCATACAATCTTATAAAAGAGGAAGTGGAATTGTGCAGTTCCTGTCATAAATTTGATTCATCAGGTTTTAAGGCTGCTCATAAGGGTTATCCTGTTGAGCAAGCCAAGTGTTCAGGCTGCCATACTGCTCACAGTTCTTCAAATGATTCGCTCTTAAGAGAATCTGTCCACGAGCCTCTTAAAACCGCTGAGTGCAGTTCCTGCCACAAACCGGCAGATGATCCTGAACCACTTGGTGTTATAGCTTCTGACAGTAAGCTCTGTTATACCTGCCATAAACAGGAAGAAAAGAATTACAAAACAGACCATATTCATCCTTTGACAAAGCAAGGGAAGTGTCAAGACTGTCATGACCCTCACGCTTCTGATTTCCCCAGCATCACACTTAGGGACAAAGTTCAACTCTGCGTCAGCTGTCATGAGGATTCACCCAAACTTGATGTCAGTAATCTTCATAAGCCAATTGAAGAGGGGTGCACCGCCTGCCATAATCCTCATGCCTCTGAAAACCGGTTTTATTTAAAGAAATCCGAAGATCAGATATGTTTTTCCTGTCATGCTGAATTAGAGCAAGAGTTAAAAGAAACATCGCAGCACAAACCATTTGCTGACAAGGAATGTACAAAATGTCATGATGCACACGGCGCCAATAATCCTTTTATGGCAAAAACACGTTTGACAGCATTATGCTACACCTGCCATGCCAAAGAAAAAGTTGAGTTCTATAAGCCTTTCGTGCATAAGCCTGTTGAAGAGAAGGATTGTTTATCATGTCATAAATCACATGCTTCTCCACACAAGGATCTTTTAACCGAATCATATGATCAGCTCTGCATGAACTGCCATGACAATATGGTATTGGACCTGGATGAAAAGAACCTGCATCCTGTATTCAGGGATTGCGGTCTTTGTCATAATGCACATGCAAGTAATTATATTGCATTCACACTCAAACCAACTAAAGAGCTCTGTTTTCAGTGTCATGATGAACTTAAGAAAGGGATAGCAGCAAGCAAGAACATTCACCTCCCTTTTGATGAGGGCCTGTGCACTGAGTGCCATAATCCTCACGGAACCAAACTTAAACACCAACTTTTGAATAGCCCCAATGAGCTCTGCTTATCATGTCATCAGGGGATAATTACTACTGAAAAGAGAACAGGTCACTTGAAGTTGAAAGACGGGAGCTGTCTTAGTTGCCACAAGCCACATTACTCTGAATTAAATAAATTATTGAACGATGAAGATCCAGCTTTATGTATCAAATGTCATTCCGTTAATACAGAAAGACTGTTACTGGCCCACAGGCAGCCGATAAATGAAATAAGTCGCTGCACAAGCTGTCATGAATCTCATGTAACGGAGAGGAAGGGTATGCTCAAGCGCATAAGTCACGAACCATTTGGCCACGGCAAGTGCGAAGATTGCCATGAATAACTTTAAAACAGATAAAACAAAATCGGGAACTCCATTTCGATGTAATTCCTATACTGCAATATTGCTTATTATTTCCATTGTGCTGGTAATATGGTCTGGTGTAGCTGAAGCAAAGGTTAATCTTAAGAATAAAGTGCCTGCGCTCTGTTACGAGTGTCATGATAATCTGAAAAAGGATCTTGCTGATCCGTATGTTCATTTTCTTTTTAAACAGGGCAAATGTATTACCTGTCATAATTCGCACGTAAGCAATGAAGAAGGTCTGCTGAATGAAGAAATCAATAATGTATGTCTCAATTGCCATAACGCATTGCGTAAACTTGTTTCAAAGGCAAAAGTGCATCCAGCTCTTAAAAGGGGAACCTGTGCAGATTGTCATAAACCTCATAGCAGCAAACATAAGAATCTCCTTATCAGTGAGGGAAAGGACCTGTGCCTGAAATGTCATGAAAACCTTAAAGAAGAAATGAAGGAAAAATATGGGTGTCAGGCTTTCAAGAATGGTCAATGTTCGTCATGTCATAACTCTCATGCTTCAACAAATGATAACCTTCTGCTTTCTGATCCAAACAAGCTTTGCAAAGAATGTCATGCCCCTGCCTGCAGGGCAGGAGATGTTTCTATAGCATCAATAACAAAAAAACAGGACTGTACCTCCTGTCATACAGGACACGGCTCAAATTATAAGGGTGCTCTGGGCCCATTTGGACATAAGGCATTTCTGGATGGAGCTTGTGAAGAATGCCACAATCCAATTAAGGCAAACAAGAAAATATCTGTAAAAGGAGACGAAAAGGAATTTTGCCTTGATTGTCATACGGGTGACGATGCAACGTATATTTATGCGCCGGACGATCTTCACGTTAGAGATGCAAAAAATCCATGTGTCATTTGCCACAGCAATCATGCCTCTGGAGAGGAAAATTTCACTAAAAATGAGTCTGTTGTATGCATGGGCTGCCATGAAAGCACAGAAAACCGTACAAGGCTTATGGAAAAAAAGCTAAAAACCATTAAATGTTCTCCTGTTATAGACAGGAAGTGTTTTGAATGTCATATTCCTATGCATTCTGACCTGCCTCTTAGTTTCAGAGATAATGCTATCGAAATGTGCAGACGCTGCCATCAGGTAGAACATTTAACGACTCATCCGGTAGGAAACGACATTATAGACCCCCGCAATGGGCAGCCTGTTACATGCATTTCCTGTCATAGCATGCATGCAGCCAATGCCGGTTACCTATTGACCCACGATAAAAACAGGGCCCTTTGCATTCAGTGCCACAAGCTATAAATGGTGCAGCTGATAAAA
>CAZVHL010000048.1:0-10359 GCA_964626925.1 uncultured Nitrospiraceae bacterium | reverse complement strand
AGCTATGCCGTAAGGCATTGAACCAACAGGAATTTCATGGTCCAGACTCTTGGCAGTCTTATCAACGACCGAGATGTTATTAGATTCCTGATTTACAACATAAATCATTCGCGCCTCGTTGTCCATAATAAAGGATCGTGGAGAATCCCCAACTGTGATGGAACCCATGACAGGAGGCATGATAGATTTAAGATTGTTAAAGCTACTCTCGAATGGCTTGAGGATTACTATCCTGGGAGGAAACTGTTTTAACAGGTATAGCCTGTCAAAGGCCGGATCAGCAATTATGTCTATTATTTTATGTCCGACATTATTTATAACGCTGACTGCACTTGAATCATTCCCCCTGATCAATTGCAATATATCTATCACAGATAACTTGTCTGAGCCATAATTTGCTATGTAAACTTTCCCCCTGGGATAATCAATTGAAACCGCCTTTGGATTCCAGTCCACATCAAGCGTCGTAATCTTATTTAATTTTTTTGAAGCTGTATCTATTCTTAAGACTGAGACATCATTAGAATTTTGATTAACTACATATACATTTATAAATCGATCACGATAACTTTTTAAAGCAGAGATATTATCAAAACTCAAAAAACGGGTCCCTGTAAGATCTTCAACCGGTGGTTCTGCTGCAACAGACACCGGTCCGTGCCCGACATTTATCTTTTCTATTTCCTGAAAAGTTGTCGGATCAATTACAGATACAGAGTTAGAAATAAAATTGGTCACAAAGATAAGTTCACTGCTGGAAGATAACTTGGCCACGGTTATTCCTACTGGTTCCTTACCAAACCTGACCGGAATCTCATTTTCTACTTTTTGTGTAGTCGGATCAATTATTGAAATGCTGTCAGATCCTGAATTTGCAACATAGATCTTAGAACGTTCTTTGTTAAATGATGCTGCAATTCCCCGCGGTTTGTCTCCAACCATAATATTTTTAATGATTTCACCTGTGTGCCTGTTAATTACAGATACATTATTAGAGGACTCATTTGTAACATATATTAAAAATGATCTTAACTCTGATGTCTGCTTTTTGACTGTTAAAACCGGTTTAAATAGATAACTGTCAGTAATAGATGAGTCTACTAACCAGTTAAGAAAAACTGATATATTCCCCTTTTGCTTTATAACAATATTGATCGGTATTTCTATTCCTTCAGTCGGCAAAGCCAGGTGAGCAACTCTATTTTTTTTCTTAATTACTGCCTCTCCTATGATAAGTCGTATTTTATTGTACCTGCCTTCTGGAAGCACGCTTTCTGCAAGTCCTATCTGACTGTGTATTACAGATAACGAATTTATGCTCTTAGAAAAATCAAGAAGTTCGATATAAGAACCATTCTCTGAAGCGATGCTAATTGACTGCAGTGTAAAAGAAATGTCAAGAGATGCACTGTCAGGTCCGTTCAAAAAGAGACTGAACTGGCCGCTATGTTTCGGTAGTTGTTTAGTCTGTTCCATAGCGGTTGAACAGCCGAGAAACAGAAAAAGCCATACAATAGATACAATATAGTTTGAGATTTTAGATATTATTTGAGCAGTATTCATTAAACTAATAAGATATATTACCTTGAAGTAAATACCTGAATGCGCTGATTAAAAAAATCTGCAACTAATATCCTCCCCTTGGCATCCACATCGATCTCAATCGGATGCTGGAACCAGCCTTCGTTCCAACCTAATCCACCAAATTCATGAATATAAGAGCCTTTATTATCATACACAGCTATAGTATGTCTCATATAATCTGCTACATAGATCGTTCCGTTTTGGCTGTCTACTCCCACAGCTCGTGGTCTGCTCAGTTTACCGGAACTGCCTCCTTTTTCCCCGAATTTAAATAGGAAATTCCTGTTCTTGTCGTAAACATATATTCGACTTTCCTCTTCACTGACCAAATATATTTGTCCATTGCTATCGATAGATACATTGGTTATTCTTGCAATTCTCCCATTTTCTTCAGGGGATACTTTATCTATAAACAAGCCATTATTGCTTAAAACTATTACCCCGGGATATCTTCCTGCTGCTGCATAGATATTACCCTCTTTGTCGACTGCAACACGATGAGGAACAAAGGATTGAGCTCCTTCAAAACCGCTAATATATATATCACGATTCCATCTTAAACATGCACTAAAAACAGAAATCCTGGGGCGAGGATTTTTTTTGGTCGAAGCTTGAGCTACGTATAGATTACCTTTGGCATCCACATCAAGGCCCTGAGGAGCTTCGATACCGCGTTTTTTACTTAAGGTATACAACGGGAAAAAATCTCCAGTGTATATAATAATCCTCCCTTTTGTGTCTATAACATATATCTCATCCATTTCTCGTTCTGCTTTCACAAAAAATGGCATTGATAAATTAGCTTCCTTAGCATCTGTTGTTATGCTGTTAAGATATGTGATCACTCCTTGTTGTGCGTTCAGCTGACCAGGATAGAATAATTGTGAAAGGTATATGGAAAAAATTAAAATGAGGACAAGAAATAGTCTGTTTGCATCGATATTTTTATTGCAGTTAGTCAGTCCCATTTCGTGTATTGAATGATAGCAATAAAGTTTAGACTAATTCAACATAATCTGGATTGCATTTAGAAGAGTTTGTCTATTCATTTCTACATTAAAAAAGAGGACCATGATGTTTCATGGTCCCCTTTTGTGAAAGAATAGTTTGTGAGTTTAGTTTTTATCAGTGTGACATACAAAACATCCTGTAGTGCTACCGCCGCCGACAGTCATTGCCGAATAAGTAAACCTCAGCAGATCATCTTCCGGTGAACCATGAGCCCTATGGCATGAGAGGCACATTACTATTGCTCCGGTAGAAGTTGTGGCTCCAGGTGTAACTGTTGCACTACCTGCTGCTGGAACCGCACCTCTGGCAACTGGAGCTACCAAGCTATAATTTCCTGCTGTATTGTCACCATTGTCAGAGTTGTAATCGTCAAATGCTCCACTGTTTGGCATAACAATATCAGTAGGGTGTCTTACCCATGGACTTGAAATAGCTGCGCCGGATGCTACGACCTTACCATGAAACATTCCATGACATTCTGCACAGAGAAAACTCATGGTGTCAGCATTTGCATAAGTAGTCGTTGCATCATCATCTCTTTCAGCACTTGTATCATCTGCACCATAATATTCATTGTGAGCGGATGCGCTCTCATTGTAGTTATGGTTTGTGTGTTCAAGTCCGAGAATACCACCAAGGAACCTGTAACTGCCCGCAATAGTAGTTGGAGCTGTGACTTGGTCAGCGGTTGAAGCATTTCCGTGATGAGCACCTGTCAGGCCGCTAAAACCTGCTGCATCTCGTGTTCCATGACAACCGAATGTACCGGCACAGGTAAGCTGACTTGACCATCCGGCTCCGCCTGTTACCTGTAGCGTTTTACTGTCTATTGTTTTTCCTGTTGTAGCACCCTGATCCCAACCAGGCGGTGTTATGCCTATATTTGAATCTACCCCTGAAATTCCTGGTAAATCGAGTACATCGTGGCCCTTTGCATCGCTACCTGCATTAACCCAGTAAAAGTCACCGCCTGCCAGGGTTGCTGTACCGCCCTGAGTGCTAGGATCAACCGTATCCAATACTACTGGAGCACTATAGGAATCATTTCTACCATCTCCACCAGATCCATGTGGGCCTGTATGACATGTTACACAGCCTGCCTTTAACAGCTGGGTTAGAGCGCCAGCATCACCTTCGTCAGAATTGTCCTGGCTGTCATGCATTGTATGACAGTTAGAACATTCACCCGTAACTGCTTCGGCATACCCATATATCAGCGCCGTTGCAATGAATACCATACATAATGTCAATAATATTTTTTTCATTTTCTTTGCCTCCCTTTTTGGTTTATTTTTTATGTTTTTCATTTTAGAGTCCTTTTTAAATTTTCTGATTATAGATAAGCAATTTCCGTACCAATTCTATTTTTGGAATAAAAAGCAATATTTTTAAATCAGGCCCATCCAAAAAAGTCTAATTTACAGGAGGTTACGTATTTAATATTTTTTGGATAGATTAAAGGGCATTGATATGATCAAATACTTTCAAATGAGGTTTTTCACGCAGTCGAGCAATATGACTCAAGATGCTATGTATTATTATGCACAGTGTGTAATTAAGTGAAATAGATAAGCTATAGGTTATCTATGAATAATTATGAAAAGACAAGTGTGGTATTTCTACGAAAGCAGACCAAATTTCTGCATTTTATATCTTAAAGCATCCCTGGAGATTCCAAGCAACTTTGCTGCTTTTGTCTGGTTGCGATTAACTTTGTGTAATGCTTGAGTTATTAAATCTTTTTCTACATCCTTAAGTGAAATTCCCTCATTGGGCATATCAATTGACATACTGTCTGAAACAGGCGCCTCATAATGATTCAATATTTCTGATGGTATGTGGTCAGGATGTATGATTTCAGTATCTTCAAGTATAAAGATTCTCTCAATAATATTTCTAAGTTCTCTTGCATTTCCATGCCAAGGGTAATTCAATAAAAGCTTTTGGGCTTCATCTGATATGCCTGTGATGTTTTTCTTGAACTCTTTATTAAACATCATGATATGGTGCATTGCCAGAGGGATTATATCTTCTTTTCTCTCCCTCAGGGGAGTTAAATATATAGGAAGAACTTTCATTCTATAGTATAGGTCAGCTCTGAAATCGCCATTTTTTACAGATTCTTCAAGATCCTTTTTATTTGTGGTCGCAATAATCCTCACATTTACTTTTATGTCTTTTAATCCACCGACTTTTTTGAATGTTTTTTCTTCTAATGCCCTTAATAATTTTGCCTGAGTGGATTGTTTTATGTCTCCAATTTCATCAAGATATACTGTTCCTCCACTAGCGAATTCAAACAACCCTTTCTTTGCTACTTTGGCGTCAGTAAATGCACCTTTTTCGTGACCGAACAACTCGCTCTCGATAAGTGCTTCTGGTATAGCTGTGCAGGTGATTTCCACGAATGGTTCGGAAGCACGAGAACTGTTATAATGGATAGTGCGAGCAAGAAGGCTTTTCCCTGTTCCACTTTCCCCTTGAATTAGTATAGTGTTTGCATTGCTTTCAGCTATTTTCTTGCTAAGAGATATTATCTCCTGCATTGCTGGTGATACACCCACAATATTATCGAAGCTATAGGCATCATATTTCTCTTCTCTCAGATAATTAACTTCTCTCTTGAGGTTAACAGTCTCCATTGCTTTGTTTATTAGAACTGAGATTCTGTCCAGTTCAAAAGGCTTTTCTACAAAATCATGTGCCCCTAATTTTATAGCTGATACAGCGGTTTCAATATCACCATGGGCAGTGATGATAATTATCACCACTTCATTGTTGATTTTTCGCATGGCCTCCAGCGTTTCGATACCACTCATCCCTGGCATATTCAGGTCAAGCAGCACAATGTCGGGAATTTCTGATCTAAAAACTTCAAGACCTTCTTCACCGGATTCAGCAGTTAATACTTCAAGGTTTTCTTTTTCAAGATGTTGCTTCAGGCTTTTTGTAATAAATGGTTCGTCATCAATCACTAAAATCTTTCCGAAATTCAAGTTGCCTCCTTACTTAATATTAATTACTGTCAGTATTAACTGCTATAGTATTTCGAATGAATAAAGTCATGAATTTCTCATCGCTGAAAGGTATATTATAAATTCACTGCCCTTGCCAACTTCACTTTTAACTGAAATTTCTCCACCATGTTCCTGTACAATCCGTTGACTTATAGACAGGCCTAATCCTGTTCCTTTTGATTTCTTTGTAAAAAAGGGGTCAAATATCCTGTCCAGATTTTCTTTATTTATACCTTTTCCTGTATCTTCAAACTTTATCATTACTAATCTTTCAGTAGCGATCAGGTCTTTTATATTTTCTTCAACTTCCATATTATATTTTTCGGCCCTGGATATAGTTATCTTAAGTTTCCCACCAGTTGGCATTTCCTGGACAGCGTTAATTATCAAATTCAAAAAAACTTGTTGCATCTGGTCAGGATCCATCATAACATCCGGAAGATCACTCTCGATCTCAGTATCAATAATTACATTATGTTTTTTTGCTTCTGGATAAACAAAAAAGATCGCTTTATCAAGGACTGTATCGATTTTTTGAGGCAAAAACTGGGGGGGCTTGGGCTTTGAATAGTTCAGCAATCCTTTGACTGTATTATCAAGCCTTTTAATGTGATGCAATATCTCTTTAGTTATTTCCCTGTTGCTGTCATCTTTACTTAATTCTGACTGTACAATCTGCACAGCACAACTTATCCCTGCTAATGGATTTTTAATCTCATGGGCAATACCTGAAATAATTTCTCCAAGGGATGCAAGTTTTGCTGCTCTTTGCATCTGTTCAACATGACAGACCTCTATTTCTTTTTTTGCGGTTTCAAGGGAATTGAGCATACTGTTAAAGCTCTTTGCAAGCATACCGAATTCATCTTTCTTATCTTCATTCATCCTTGTGGTTGTATCACCATTTTCGATTTTTCTAATAGTATGAATCATGTTTTTTATTGGTTTGTCAACCAAGATTCCAACTACAAGAAGAATGCCTCCTCCAATAAAAAAGAAGCTTATAAGTGCATCACTTAAATGGAGTTTTTTAACATTCTGAATAGATTGTTGAATCTTTGTCAGAGAGACTTCTATATCCATGATTCCCAGCATCTTTTTTTCTTTATCATGGCATTTGTGACAGGCAGGCATATTATTTATCATGGTCAATTTGGAAGCATATTGATTACCGTTTTTTTCTACTATGAAACTATCCTGAAAGTTTTGTTTCTGAATCTTATCCATATCTTCTGCATATATTTTTTCTCCAACCTCCTTTGGGATTGAAGATACCGCAATAGTCCCACTATCCGGATTGAATATGCGTATTTCTGCAAGTTCAGTGGAAGTCTGGACAAGGGTTACTAGAAATTTCTGCAAGTCTTCCCAGTTGTTTTTTAGCATTAGAACCATTATTCCATGCTCGATTCTGTCAGAAAACAAAGAGGCTTTTTCCTTTTGTCCGTCAAGTATGGCCTGTTCTGTCCTTTTCATATCTCTCCAGGCAGAAAAAGCCATTATGACAGAGATAATCAGCAAGACGATTATTGAAATCTTGAACTTAAGGGTTTTATACATAGCATATATAGTATCGGTAAAAAGCAATGTTATATTTAGTTATGCATAAAACATCAATATTGAAGGTTCAACAATATATAGCTTTCTCATGCCACATCCTTAAATAGCCTTGTATGTATCGACTATCATGGTCTAGACGCAGTATTCCTAAATAAATATTTTCATGACCCTGAAAACATGGTAGAATCTCCCAGGCTTTGATCTGTTCAGAATATTAAGAATTCTCCCTAATCAAGTAATAAGCATATAACGATTAATTATTTTACAACTACCCATTTCTGTAGTATTTATTGATTATGAAGTGGTTGATTTTTTGAAAGGTTATGAACTTCTCAGGGAGAGTCAATATGAAGTTTTTAACAAGGGCTGGAACTATTACTTGCTGTCTTCTAATCTTAATTATTTTTACGCTTAATTGTTCTGTAGCCTACGCAGCTGATATCGGTAATTGCCTTCTTTGCCACAAGTATCCTGGTATTAGCAGAGTAGATCAGGATGGGAAATTACGACTGTTTTATGTTAATGAAGGTATTTTTAACAACAGCGTTCATGTCAAGGTAAAATGTGAAGGCTGTCATACAGACATCAAGGAAATTCCGCATCAACCTGTACAAAAGGTCGACTGTCTTACTCAATGTCATATCATAGAACCATCAACTGAGAAGAAGTTCTCGCATCAAAATGCTTACGATTTTCTGTCAAAAAGTGTTCACAGCAAGACCGATAATGCCGGGAAATCAAAGAAATTTGCTGAAGATATGCCTACCTGTAAGAGTTGTCATGATAACCCCTTATACAGGCCATTATCTTTTTTCAAAACAGTACGTTACGGAGTGTCAGAGGCTTCCCTTGGAAGGTGCCGGGTTTGTCATAGTAGTGAGGAATTTATATACCGGTTTTACAATCATATAACGACACGACTCCACAAAAGCAGAAACCCTTTAAACATTGCGGAAGTCTGTTCGAGGTGTCATGATGATGCTGAGGTAATTGCCAGACATAAGTTGTCCACAAGGGCTGTATATTCCTATGGAGAAACATATCACGGCAAGGCTGCCAGCTTTCTTGATGAGCAGGTCCCTGACTGCCTGGACTGTCATGTAAATAGAGGGGAGTCAGTACACCAGATGTATAGTCACGAAGACCCTCGATCTGCGACGCACGAAAACAACCGGGCGAACATATGCAGCAATATAGAATGTCATCCCGGGTCTTCTCCTAAGCTTGCCTCTTACAAAGTGCATGCAGAATTCAATCTGGACCAGAGCCCAGTTCAATATTATTTCACACTATTCTTCATTGTTCTCACTGGTGGCACATTACTTCCTTTAATGGGCATCATCTTCCTTGATTGTCTGAGAAGATTATTCCCTGATGCTGTCATAAGGAGGAGGAAATAGGGCATGGAACAACGTTCTATCATCAAGATACAAGATGGTAAAAAATATTTCTACAGATTTACCATGAATCAGAGAATTCAGCACATTATTCTTGCATTGGCAGTTATCACTCTTGTCTTAACAGGCATGCCGCTTAAATTTTATGATACATCCTGGGCCCCATATCTTTATTCCCTGTTTGGAGGAATAAAAGCTGCACCTGTTGTGCATAAAGTTGCCGGATCAATATTACTGGTGCTGTTTTCGTATCATGTTGCATATTTATGTTATCTGATTTATATGTATCAAATTCTCCCATTAAGAAAGGAAAGGAGACTGACTGCGGGCAACATTCTGAAAATATTTGCAGGGCTTCCACTTATTCCTAATCTCAAAGATGCGAAAGATATCCGAGACCTTATGAAGTATCTCTTTTTCTTGACAAATAAACGCCCTGACGGTGCCCGGTTTACATGGAAAGAAAAATTTGATTACTGGGCGCCATTTTGGGGCATGGTTATAATTGGATTATCCGGACTGGTAATGTGGAACAAAGAGATCGCAACGCGTATATTGCCAGGAGAAATCATAAATTTTTCACTTATTGCTCACAGCGACGAGGCCCTTCTTGCTGCTCTGTTTTTATTTATCTGGCACTGGTACAATGTTCATTTTTCTATGTCTGTTTTTCCTATGGGCACAGCATTTATTACGGGATATTTGCCTGAGGAGCTTATGGTTGAGGAACACTATGATTACTATGTGGAGTGCATGAAGCAAGCAGGATTGGAGCATGAAATTCTCTCACCTCATGGGGTTCATGCAGAGTCATCGCATGAGGAAGGCAAGGTATAATGAAAAAATATTTTTACAAATTGTATATTGTTGGTTTTATGATGTTGACCGTATTCTTTATTATTATAATCTGGAAAGTTACATTCGCCCATATCATTGAGGAATATCATAACAGACAGGAGACACTGGAAATAGCACAGTTTATAGAAGGAAAACAAAAGGAAAAGGCAAAGGAAAAGACGACTTTTGAAAAAATCATCCTTGAGGGAGATGAAAAGGTCAAACATTACCTCGGTTATAGAGTGCTGGAAGAAAAAAGAATAGAAGGTCATTTCCATCATATTGGCATTGACATCGGTCCTGACAAACGATCTTATTGCATACCATGTCATGGTGATATCCCGCACGATAACATTAAAGAATTACGTGCATTCTTGAATATGCATGCCTTTTTCATAGGCTGCCAAACATGTCATATAGCGAAGGAAGTACAAAATAATGTTGTGGAATACAAGTGGTATGACAGGCAAACCGGTGAAATAGTTGAAAGCCCTGTTAGAACGCAGGAACCAGGTGCCTACAAAACCAAAATATCGCCAATTGAATCTGTGGACGGCAATCTTCAAAGGATAGATTCTCAGGAACGCGTTGATTTTGCTTCTGAGTACAAGGAAAGAGAGGGAAAGCTGACAGAGGCCCAGAGATCACGGGCTATAAAAACAATACATAAGGTTGTTGGCAAGCAACCCCATATTTGTGAAGATTGTCATCAGCAGGAAAAACCTTTACTATCCCTTGAATCACTCGGGTATCCCAGGGAGCGTATCGACTCAATCCTTAGTACTGAAGTTGTTGGCATGATAAAAAACTATACGAAGTTTTATATTCCCAAAATGCTGCTGCCTGGAGAATCTCAATAAAAACGAGAGCAAAAGAGAAAATTAAAAAGAAAAAAAGAGCTTGATAATATGGTAAAAGCTGTTGCAGGAGATGAATAGATGTATCCATGGCTA
>CAZVHL010000047.1:7807-10398 GCA_964626925.1 uncultured Nitrospiraceae bacterium | reverse complement strand
TACCTGGCTTGAATAAAAACTTTAAACCGTGTCATAATCTCGTTTATTTAAATTTAGGTCAGTAATCAATCGAGGAGAACTGGATGGCAAATAAAATAACAATTCTTCTTCTCATATTCTTAATACCAATTCTAATCACGTTGCAAGGTAAGCAAAACGCTATTAGCGCTGTTTTGCTTGACAGAATTGTTGCGACCGTAAATGATGAGGTTATTACCTGGAGTGAGCTTGTGAGTGTTATAAAAGTTGAGGGCAAGTCGTTTCTGGAGGATGTATCTGATGAGGAGGAGAAAAAAAGGATAAAAGAACTTGAACGACCTTTTTTAAATAATCTGATCGAAAAGAAACTTCAGGTGCAGGAAGCCAGAAAAACAGGATTAGGTGTGAGCAGTTCAGAGATTGATGATGCTATTGCAGAGATAAGAAATAAATATGATCTGTCAGAGGAGACTTTTTTAAATTCTTTAAAGGCTGAGCAAATGACTATGGAAGATTACCGAACAAGACTTGCTACCCAGATTATGGTGCAGAAGGTGGTGAATTTTGAAGTCAGGACTAAAATAGTCATCTCCGATAGAGAAATTGAAGAATATTATAAGACAAACAAGGCAAAGCTGGTTGGAAAAGAACAATTCAGGATCAGACAGATATTCCTCGCAGTTCCGGATGATGGGCAAAAGGCATCGGTTGAGGCAAAGGCAGATGATTTGTACCGGAGAATTACTGAGGGCGAGGATTTTACCATGCTGGCCAGCGAATTTTCGGAAGATCCAAGCAGGGAATTTGGCGGAGACCTTGGATATATTAGTCGAGGCAGTGCTCTGCAAGAGGTGGAGGATATGGCCAGCTCATTAAACATTGGCGACTTCAGTAAACCATTTTGGAGTTCAGCCGGTCTTCATATAATAAAGCTTGAGGACAGGATAGAAGGGGGAACTCTTCAGCGAAACAAAGAAAACATTAAAGAAAGACTCGTTCAGAAGGCCTTTGAATCAAGATACCATGAATGGATGGCGGGATTGAGAGAAAAGGCGTATATAGAGATAAGGCTTTGACTTTAAGGCGCATAGGATCAAAGGCACTTAGGCTAAAAGGTTAGAAAATAATTCCAAGGAGTAATGACATGTTAAAGGATACCCCGAAAATCGGTTTAACTTTTGATGATGTGCTTTTGATACCTGCAAAATCAAATATACTTCCTTCAGAAGTTGACGTATGCACTCGACTGACAAAAAATATAAGTATAAACACGCCTATTATAAGTTCTGCCATGGATACAGTAACCGAAGCCAGACTTGCTATAGCTATAGCAAGGGAAGGTGGTATAGGCATTATTCACCGTGCCATGCCATTAGCTAACCAGGTGTCTGAAGTGGATAAGGTTAAGAAGTCAGAAAGCGGGATGATAGTTGATCCGATTACTTTGCCGGCTGATAAAAAGATATCTGCAGCTCTTGCGATAATGAAAAAGTACAGGATTTCGGGTGTTCCCATCACAAAAGAAAAAAAACTTATAGGAATACTTACTAACAGGGATCTTAAATTCGAGACAAACTTTAATAAAAAAATATCGGATGTTATGACCAGGAAGGGATTAATAACTGCCCGTGAAGGTATAACGATGAAAGAAGCGATCAAAATTCTCCACAAGTATAAAATTGAAAAATTGCCGATTGTAAAAAAGAAAAACATTCTTGCTGGACTCATAACCATAAAGGATATTGAAAAGAAAATACAATTTCCGAATGCGTGTAAAGACTCGATCGGCAGACTGAGGGTCGGGGCTGCACTTGGGGTTGGAAAAGATGCGCTTAACAGAGCTGCCGCTCTTACAAAAGCCGCTGTCGATGTGCTGGTTGTGGATACTGCTCACGGACATTCTAAAAGGGTAATTTCAACAGTGAAAGCATTGCGAAAAAAATTTCCGAAAGTAGATATTATTGCTGGCAATGTTGCGACTGCAGAAGCAACACAGGATTTAATAGCTGCGGGTGTGGATGCTGTTAAAGTAGGTGTAGGCCCCGGTTCTATATGTACAACAAGAATTATAGCAGGCGCCGGAGTTCCGCAGATTACGGCAATAAAGGAATGTTCAGAGGTTGCTGATTCTTTGGGAATACCTGTAATTGCGGACGGTGGCATAAAGTACTCTGGAGATATAACCAAGGCAATTGCTGCAGGAGCGAGTTCTGTAATGATAGGGGGCATTTTTGCAGGAACTGACGAGAGCCCGGGAGAGCTTATGCTTTACCAGGGAAGGACATACAAGGTTTATAGAGGCATGGGTTCGATCGGAGCCATGGAAGCAGGCAGTAAAGACAGATATGCGCAGGAAGGTATCGAGGCCAGAAAACTGGTACCTGAAGGGGTTGAAGGACGGGTGCCTCACAAAGGCCCATTATCAGCCAGCATACATCAGCTTGTTGGAGGACTAAAGTCAGGAATGGGGTATTGCGGATGTAAAGATATTGAAGAGCTGAAGCAAAAGGCACAATTTATAAGAATTACTCCTGCTGGATTGAGGGAAAGTCATGTACATGATGTAACGGTGACAAGAGAGTCTCCGAATTACAGTATGGATTAAGCTCGTA
>CAZVHL010000047.1:2023-7707 GCA_964626925.1 uncultured Nitrospiraceae bacterium | reverse complement strand
CCGGCTCCTTAATTTTTCATTTTGATTTTTACATTTTAATTTAATTCTATGGACTTCAAAGAAAAAATTCTGGTTCTTGATTTCGGTTCTCAGTATACCCAGCTAATAGCCAGAAGGGTAAGAGAGAATAAAGTTTATTCCGAGATTTTCCCATATAATGCATCCCTCGACAAGATAAAAGAGTTTTCTCCAAAGGGGATCATACTTTCGGGTGGCCCTTCAAGAGTTAGTGTCAAAGGTGCTCCATTTCCGGACAGGGACATATTTAAGCTTGGCATCCCGGTTCTTGGAATATGTTATGGCATGCAGTTAATGGCGCAGTGTCTTGGTGGTAGAGTGGGAAGGTCAGCAAAAAGGGAATTTGGACGCGCGGAGTTGATAATCGATGATCATACCGATCTTTTTAAAGGCATAGGCAAAAAAAGAAGTAGGGGCGTATTGCAATACGCCCCTACAGTCGTCTGGATGAGCCATGGTGACAAGATCCAGAAACATCCCAAAGGATTTAAGTCGATTGCGCATACAGAGAACTCTCCAATAGCTGCTATGGCCGATAAAAGCAGGGGATTTTATGCTCTGCAGTTTCATCCTGAGGTGGTTCATACAGAACACGGCAAGAAAATCCTGAAAAATTTTATTTTCAGTATTTCTAAATGCAAACCTACATGGACTATGAAATCCTTTATCGAGACAACAAGACAAGAAATTAAGGATAAAGTCGGCAAGGACAGGGTTGTCTGTGCGATAAGCGGTGGAGTTGACTCTGCTGTTGTTGCAGTGCTGATGCACAAGGCAATAAAGAAACAGCTCACATGTATATTTGTTGACAACGGAGTATTGAGAAAAGGAGAAGCTGAAAAAGTTGAAAGTACTTTAAGAAAGCATTTTCATATGAGCATTATCTGTGTAGATGCGTCAAAAAGGTTCTTAACGAAACTGAAAGGTGTTACGGATCCTGAAAGAAAGAGAAAGATAATCGGTAACGAATTTATCAGGGTGTTTGAAGAAGAGGCAAAGAAAATCAGAGGAGCTAAATATCTGGCACAGGGCACATTATATCCTGATGTTATCGAAAGCATTTCTTTTAAGGGACCGTCAGCTATGATAAAGAGCCACCATAACGTTGGCGGACTTTTGAAGGATATGAAGCTTAAGCTTATCGAGCCGCTGAGAGAGCTGTTTAAAGATGAAGTAAGAGTGCTTGGCAGAGAGATGAGAATGCCTGAGGAGGTCATTGCCCGTCACCCGTTTCCCGGTCCAGGGCTTGCCATAAGAATTATTGATGAAGTGACACCACAGCGGGCCGAAATTCTTAGGAAAGCGGATGCTATAGTCCTTGAAGAGATAAAAAAGTCAGGGCTGTATAATGAAATATGGCAGGCGTTTGCTGTGCTATTACCAATTAAGACTGTTGGCGTAATGGGTGATGAGAGGACATATGAAAATGTTATAGCTGTAAGGGCAGTAAGTAGCGTTGACGGAATGACTGCTGACTGGGCAAGGATTCCTTATGATGTCCTTGGAATTATTTCTAACAGGATAATAAATGAAGTAAAGGGTGTAAACCGGGTAGTTTATGATATAAGTTCAAAACCCCCGAGTACTATTGAATGGGAATAAGCAGACCTGCGAGGTGTGAGGAGATTTAGAAACGATTTCATAAAAACTTCACAATTATTGTTTATTAAAGTATTGGGGATAAATACCTTGCATAGTCAGATGGTAAGTGGTATATATGGTTTAATATCAGAATGGATGAATTTTATAATGTTAAAATAATATCAAAGCAAAGGAGAGGATTATGAAGAAAATTATTTCATTAATAGCAGTTATGGCATTGCTGGTTTTGACACTGGGCTGTACTCAGTATCATGCAAGAGGCGCAGGTGTCGGAGGTGCTGTTGGAGGTGTTGCAGGTGCAATGCTTGATAAGAAAAACGCCTGGCGTGGAGGAGTTATAGGGGCAGTTCTCGGTGCTATTGCAGGAGCATCAATCACAGATATCTCGATGCAGGCCTCAAGGGATGCGATAAGGGAAAACAAGCCGGTTGAATACAGAACTTCAGACGGCAGAGGTGTATACAGGGCTGATCCGCTTGATTACAATGCCCGGACAAATTGCCATAAGGTTCAGGAGAGAGTCTGGGAAGATGACCAGCTTATCAAAAATGAGATAAAGGAAATTTGTGAAGGGGAAAAAACAGAGCAAAGATATTAACTGCACTATAAATGTAGATCAATCAGGGGCATATCCTGTTAAAGGATGTGTCCCTTTTTTTTACATTGTGATAATATTACTATCTCTGTAAATGGAAATGGTAGACTATTTTACTGTTATGCGATCATGGAAGAACGGATTCAAAAAATATTATCACAATGCGGTATCTCCTCAAGAAGAAAGGCCGAAGAAATGATTTTTGAAGGACTTGTTACTGTCAATGGTGCCGTTGCAGTAATAGGAATGAAGGCCGACCTTGAAAAGGATCATATCAAGGTCAAGGGCAAACTGCTAAACCGCATTGAATCAAAGGCTTACCTCTTATTCAACAAGCCTGTAAAGTGTTTAACCGCCATGTATGACCCTGAAAGAAGGACTACTGTGAAGGATTTTTTAAAGCGGGTAAAAGTAAATGTTTTCCCTGTCGGGAGACTTGACTACAATTCAGAGGGGCTGCTTATTCTGACGAATGATGGTGAACTGGCAAACAGGATATTACAACCAAAAAATAAAATTCCAAAGACATATCTTGTTAAAATTGACGGCTGCCTTGATGATCGCGATAAACAGAAACTTGAGCGGGGTGTCAGGCTTGAAGATGGTTTGACAGCTCCTGCAAAGGTTAAGCATGTAAGAAAGACAAAGGCGAATTCCTGGATAGAGGTTACAATATTTGAAGGCAAGAAAAGGCAGATCAGGAGAATGCTTAACAAGGTCAGGCATCCTGTTTCGAAGTTGATAAGGACAAGGATTAATGGATTATCACTGGGTAATCTGAAACCCGGATCAATTCGTCACCTTACTCCGGCAGAGGTGAAAAAGCTCAGGAAAGAAGTTTTTGATTGAAAGGCAATCTGAACTATGAGAACACATTCATGCGGTAAAGTAACCGAAAATGATATAGGGTCTAAAATAAAAATCGTCGGGTGGACAAACAAATGGCGTGACCATGGCGGTGTTGTGTTTATTGACCTGAGGGACAGGAGCGGGGTTGTACAGGTCGTTTTCAGTCCTGAAGTTGACGTAGAAATTCATAAGGCGGCTCATAAAATACGTAATGAATTTGTGTTGCAGGTTGAGGGAGAAGTCAGAAACAGACCTGAGGGCACTGTCAATGAGTCTATCCCTACCGGACAGTTTGAAGTGGTTGTCAGTGCATTCAGGGTACTGAATGAATGCAAGCCATTGCCCTTTATGATAGATGATGATACAGATGCTTCGGAGTCATTAAGGTACAGGTACAGATATCTGGACATTAGAAGGCCGATAATTCAGAAAAATTTAATTATAAGACATAAGGCTGTCAAGGCTTTTCGTGATTACCTTGATTCACAGGAATTTATAGATATAGAAACACCGATGCTTACTAAGAGTACTCCTGAAGGGGCAAGAGACTATCTTGTGCCCAGCAGGACCAATCCCGGTCAATTCTTTGCGCTTCCGCAGTCGCCACAGATTTTTAAACAGATATTGATGGTCTCGGGACTGGAGAGGTATTACCAGATAGTAAGATGTTTCAGGGATGAAGACCTTCGCGCTGATCGCCAGCCAGAATTCACGCAGGTTGATATAGAGATGTCTTTTGTTGAAAAAGAGGATGTAATCGAAATTGTTGAGGAAATGATAAGGAAGGTTTTTAAAGAGACGATAAATGTTGAGCTTATCGAGCCTTTCCAGAGGCTGACATATAATGAAGCTATGGACAGGTTTGGAAGCGACAAGCCTGACCTGAGATTCAGCCTTGAGCTGAAAGATGTTAGTGATATAGTAAAAGACTCCACATTTAAGGTGTTCCTTGACACCCTGTCAAAAGGCGGCATGGTTAAAGGTATAAATGCTAAAGGGCTTGCAGGCTATTCCAGAAAGGAACTGGATGATCTTACCAAAGAAGTGCAGGGTTTTGGTGCAAAGGGCCTTGCATGGATAAAGGTTAAAGATAAGATCGAATCACCAATCGCCAAGTTCTTCTCAGAAGATGCTTTAACTGCTCTTACTGACAGACTTGACGCACAGAATGGAGATTTGATGCTCTTCGTTGCTGACAGAAAAGACATTGTCAATCATTGCCTTGCAAGGCTCAGGAATGAACTGGCCAAAAGGCTGGATTTAATTAAAGATGGTGTTTACAAACTTGTATGGATAACAGACTTCCCCCTCTTTGAATATAATGAAGATGATAAAAGATATGAGGCTATGCACCATCCGTTTACATCACCGGCGGAAGAAGACATGGACACGTTTCTTTCTGTTAATACTTCTCAACTTCCGGACTTCCCAACTTCCAAACTTTCCTCATTACGGGCTCAGGCGTATGATATCGTATTGAACGGCTTTGAGATCGGTGGTGGAAGTATACGTATTCATAAAAAAAACGTTCAGGACCGTATGTTTCAACTTCTTAATATCTCTCAAGATGAAGCTAACGAAAAATTTGGGTTCCTTCTTGAAGCACTGGAATACGGCGCTCCCCCTCATGGAGGTATAGCTCTGGGACTGGATCGTTTTGTGATGATACTGGCCGGAGCATCATCAATTAGAGATGTCATAGCATTTCCAAAAACCCAGAAAGCGATCTGTCCCCTTAGTAATGCCCCTTCCAATGTTGATGAAAAACAGCTTAAGGATCTGAGTATTAAGTTGGATATCATTGAGTAGACCTTCACACCTAAGATGTGTATAACTCCTTACAGGTGTATCTTTATTTTACACTGTGTCATGACACATGATTGTGACAATCGTACCTGTGTAATGTTCCAGTAATCTCTGTCTTTCCTTCATTTCCCTTCCTGGTTAATTTTAGGGCAACCCTCTGTTTTATAAGTCAATCGTTAAAAATAAAAATAAAATTTTTTTAATGGCATATTTATTGCCTTAACTTACTAGTTATGAATATTCCGATAGAGACGAATGCGTTACAAAGAAAGACTCCAAAGAAACTATGTCCTTTTCTTAAAAACCCGTTTGACGATTGTTATTGCAGCAAACTGAGCAGCCAGGATATAGAGCGGGCGGTTTATTTATGCAGTGTTAATTTTAATGTATGCGACATTTTTAAAGTCAGGCATGTCGAATAAACAAGGTGTTTCGAAGATGAGAAGTGTTTTAGTTGCAATTATATTATCAATATTATTTTTTCATGTTTCATCATCATATGCGGGTTTGCGGGAAAACAGCGAATCCTGGGACTTAACATATAACCCAGCCTCATCTTTCTGGGCATACGAACAGATGCTTTCTTCAGCCAGAACAGCTGCTTCCCATTTTTTTCATGAATTTAAAGATAATAAGAGATATCGGGATTTGATAAATAATCATACGAAAGACAAAGGTAGAAGATCGGAATCTTTAGATATCGTCGAATCACGCATATGGAAGAAGTTCAAAAAAAGAAGCGATCACGATTGGGATAATTTTCAATTTAAGAAAAACAAACATTATTATGATGATGATAGTGATGACAGCGATG
>CAZVHL010000047.1:0-1923 GCA_964626925.1 uncultured Nitrospiraceae bacterium | reverse complement strand
TCCTCCGGTTGTCCCTGAACCGGCAAGCGCTCTTTTGTTTCTCTCAGGAGCACCGGTTTTTATTTATAGGCGTTATGTTAAAAAAATAAAGAAAACAGACATCACCTGAAATACCGCTGTTTTTTGATCAGATCCCTCTGTATTAAACATTTCCTTGCATCCCCTTACAATGGCAAAATCTCATAAATGCTGTATGTAAAATCATACATGTTCATTATCTGTGTTCATAAATTGAAACCTGTCTGAATTGATTTTATCCTTATTAATCAAAGTGATAACAGGAAAACGTGAGCCGTGGTATTAGATTTGCTTTCTACAGGCAGAAAATTAATATACAGCTATGCGTAAACGAATTTAAATGTTAAGGAAAAATCGAAAATTATTATTGTTTTTATCTGTACTGTTTGTACTGATATCATTTCTGTTCAGCCTTTCAGGTAGCGCAAGAATAAAGGAAAGGAGGGTATTGATGAGGTCTTCTTTTGGCGATTTCACAAAAGCGGATCGGATCAGGAAACAAGGCAAAGCTGTATTAGAAATATGGCCATCATATGTTAAATATTGTAATAGATTGCCTGTTCCATTAAAAAAGGTGGCATGTCTCGGAGTGGAAACGCTGCCAATTGAATTTGACGAAATGTGGGTATCCCAAACAAACAATGGCACGATTTCTAAACTCTATTGGAGAGGTAATGTAGTTCAGGCTTTTACATCAGAATATTTGTATGCACGCAATCCATATACAGGCAAGAAACTGTCAAGATCGAGGCACGAGCTGATAAGTATTTATGATAGAGAAGGAATCCTGAGCAGGCTCTAGGCATTATTCATAGATAAGAAATCAATAAAATCCATTGAATAGCTAAATAATCATATAAGTTCCTGGGATGAAAAATAGGGGTTGTTTGGCTGTAACTATCTGAATTGTAAGACAATTGCTGAAAATTAAATTTCAGATAAGTAAAAATTATAAATTAATTTAAATTTTTTTATTGACTCATTCTGATTTCTTTCATATTATATCTCTTCATAGTCTTTCTTCTAATTTATATTAATATTTTTTTTATAGTTTGACTTAATAAATATCTCTTATCCCGCATACTTGCTGTAGTTCTGTCATTAATGGACAGGGAGAAGTACATTTATATAATGAAAAGGAGACTTGTATGAGACTGGTTTTGTTAGGTGCACCTGGAGCAGGAAAAGGAACACAGGCAAAGAAACTTATAGAGAAATACAGTATCCCTCAAATATCCACAGGGGACATTCTCAGAAAGGCAGTGGCAGACGGTACTCCCCTTGGAAAAGAAGCCAAATCCTATATGGACTCAGGCGGACTCGTCCCTGATTCTGTAGTTATTGGCCTTGTAAAGGAAAGGCTTGCTCAGGATGACTGTAAGAAAGGTTATATTCTCGATGGTTTTCCGAGAACGACTCCTCAGGCCGAGGCACTTGATGCTGAGTTGACTGCAATGGGTACTCCATTGACAGACGCGCTTAGTGTGGATGTTCCAATGAATGATCTTATGAAAAGGCTGACCGGCAGAAGAACATGTAAGAGCTGCCAGCAGATGTACAATCTTCATTTTTCCGCACCTCAGAAAGAAGGTGTTTGTGACAAATGCAGCGGTGAGCTTATGCAGCGGGACGATGACAAGGAAGATACAATTAAGAACAGGCTTGAAGTTTATGAGAAGTCAACTGCACCTCTTATCGACTATTACAGTGGGAAAGGGATCCTGAAATCTGTTGAAGGAACAGGAAGCATAGACGATATTTTTAATAAAGTTTGCTCGTTGTTAGGTTAATAAAATCTAGTACTTAGGTACATACCAAATTAAGGGAGGAAGAAATGGCATTAATTAAACCACATGGTTCAGACGAACTGAATCCGCTATTTGTATATGACACGGCTGAAAATGA
>CAZVHL010000046.1:9134-10537 GCA_964626925.1 uncultured Nitrospiraceae bacterium | reverse complement strand
TTTTTATACATCCTCTGTTTCTCGTCCAGTTCAGGGACTCTCAGTAGACGCTCGGATGCAGGCTTTTGCAGCTCTTTCTCTATATAGTCCGCCCTGTCCGAGACTGATGGGGGCCTGTCAGCGACGTTATGAAGGAATCTCCAGATATATCCCGGACCCTTGTCTATTTCAGGCTCAAGCTCAACAGATTTTCTGTAATCATGTACAGCTTCTTCAAACCTGCCTGTGCGGTCATTTAATATCCCTCTGTTAGCATAAGCTGTTGCAAATTTCTCATTGAGTTTGATTGCCCTGTCAAATGCAGTCCTTGACTCATCAAACATACCAAGCTCCATAAGAGTTATTGCCCTGCCCATATGGGCGTCCGAATAATCGGGGTATTGAGATACGACTTCATCAAATACTTTCAGCGCTTCATCGTATTTGCCGTCTTCCAGGTTCTTATTGGCAAACCTGAACTGGTTTTCCCCCGGAACGGTTTCCTTCATTGTGTACTGAAAGTAAAATACTGCGAAAACTACGATGCATATAAAAACGATTAATGGCGTTACTAAGTTCTTATTCATTTGTAGAATTTATTCATAATAACATTGTTAAAAAACATTGAGAACGTTATGACAATGATCGCTATCATTGGTATGGTCCTTCTTTCCAGTTCTTTTATCTCTTCTTCAGTCATGGCCCTCTTAAGCTTTCGTTCGGACTTGTTGACCCTCTGCACTAAAATGAATTTTTTTACCGGCCTAAAAAGAATTGCTGCCAGAAAAATTGTTGATATCCAGCGCCAGACTACTATAGGATCAAGGTCCAAACTTCCTCCAGTTCACTTTACGAAATTCGTTATAAATCATATATTAATAGAAAGATTATAAATGATATTTCAGATCATAGTTTACGTATCGCATTACTTATAACGCATAATACATTATCTTAATTTTACAGGAAAATAAAGGGGGGAGAAAAAATCTCCCCCCAAAGGAAAACTACAACTGGTGATTAAGGTTTGTCTGTATCAAGACGTGCCTTTCCAGTATCACCGATATCTTCAACAAGTACCTCGATTTCTTTCTCAGGTATAGTAGACATCTGCATCTTGTACGCAAGGAACCACATCATTCCTACACCAAGCGCCCACCAGATAATCTGCCATGCCCAGATTGAAGGCATACCGAATATCCAGGTTGCAGCGTCATTAGGATTACCAAAGATAGTGTTGCCGATAACTACTCCAGGTCCCTGTGCGAATATGAACCAGACAACAACAATTATCCATGCCATCGGCACAAGGCTCTTCTTCTCTGGAGGAAGTCCTGCATGCTCTTTCAGGAAGTCATGATATTTCTGCCTGTGTGAACGTGATTCAGGGTCCTGAGTCATTGCTGATATCAGGATTGCTGATCCCA
>CAZVHL010000046.1:0-9034 GCA_964626925.1 uncultured Nitrospiraceae bacterium | reverse complement strand
AGAACGATTATTCCAACGCCGATTCTTCCGAACATCTTCTGGGTTGCGTGGGATGCATCTTTATTCACGAAGTGCTTATAAAGATCTCGCGTAAGCATACCACCTGCGGTTGACATATACGCTGCACCAGTTGACTGCATGGCAGCAAGAGCGCATACGCTCAGGAGACCAACTGCCCATGGAGCAGTTGTAGCCAGGAGGTTGATCAGGACTGGAACGATCATGCCCTGTTTACCCGGCATGGCCATCAAGTCTTTGCCCATATTCAAGACATCTGTTGCAAAACCGGCCTGCAGCATTCTTGTGTCACCACCGATAAGGTGTCCGCCGAGACCCTGCATTGCTGTGAAGAAAATCAGGATTCCGCCGATACCGAATGAAGAAGCCCAAACCTGCTGGGGTGCAAATGGTCTCGGGTTCTTGTTTGAGAATGCCCACATTGAGAAAGCCGGTGAAGAATGGATTCCCATAAGTGCAAAGGCATAAGAAAGGATCATGATACCTGTCCATGCTCCGCCAACTGCCTTGGTTCCAGCCGGAATAAACTGAATTACACCGGGAACGGCAATGTAATGGCTAAATCCATCCATCGTTCGCTTCTTATCCATTACTTCCCCGCCCAGAGCAGCGACAGCATCAGGTGAGGTCAGCTTTGCGATACCTGCATTCAGGGCTGTCCATCCGCCTGCTGCGTCAAGGGCGATTAAACCGATTGCAACGATACCGCCTGCAAGAAGGACACACTGTACTGTATCCACGTATGCCACAGCACGGAGTCCGCCTGATGCAACGTAGATAAAAACGATGGCTGACAGCATCCACATACCCGTTTCAACACCGAGCATACCGTCAGTAAGTACGTTAAACAGGAAGCCTGACGCCCTCAGCTGAACACCGAGATAAGGAATTGAGAAAACCAGCGCCACAACAACTGTCAGTACCCTGATAGCATCGGATTTAAAATAGTCGGAAAACATTTCACCCGGTGTTACATAACCGTACCTCTTTCCGAGAATCCACTGCCTCTTGAGGAATACAACTCCGGTAAAAGGGATAGTGATGGCATAAAACGATGCATATGCATATTGAAAACCATCACGATAAAGCAGTCCCGGATGTCCCATAAATGTCCATCCAGAGAACGATGTTGCCGTAGCAGCAAGAACAAAGACCCAAATAGGAATAGTACGACCGGCAATAAAGTAGTCAGACGCGCTCTTAGCCAGTCTTGCGCCCTTGATACCCATTGCTATGCAATAGGCCCAGTACATGCCAACAAAAGCAATTAACCATATTATTTTAGCTTCCACTAATCTTACCTCCCTTTCTTAAGTATTGAGCCCATAAAATATGGACCGAAATTAATAACTTTTTATCACCCCCCCATATATCTGGCATCACCTTCATTATGCTCTGCCGATTTTTATTACTTCATTTAGTCCGTGCATGCCTTCTGCATGCAAAAAATATAAGAATTTTTGAAACAGCTGTGCTGTAACAAACGAATCACTTAAGGCATTATGTAATGTATCGATTGTAATATCATACCGTTTGGCAATCGAGAACAGATCTGTTTTACCCGAACTACCCCGGTAATGTCTTCTGAATTCCTGGCCGTTTTCGGAAAGCCATTCATGAATGTTGTGGGTATCAAGAGCAGGATTAGAAAGTTTCTGGAGACCTTTACGTTTAAGGTGCCTGTTAACAAATTTGAGATCTATATTAACAAAATGTCCGACAAGCACAGAATCTTCAATAAATTCCAGGAAATCCGGGAATACTTTATCAAGGTCTTCCTGGTTTTCGAGCTCGCCCGGAGTCATTCCATGTATTGCCACATTTTCTCTTGAAAGAGTTCCTGATGGTTTAACCATCCTGTAAAATTCCTTGCTGATGTTAATTGTGCTACCGGTCATTTTAATCGCTCCGATCGAAATAATAAAGTCTTTTTTTGCATCAAGACCGCTTAACTCCATATCAAACACAACAAATGGACAATCAGCAAAGGGTATATTTTTACTGATCTTGCCTGTCCAGGTGTTTGTTGATTTATCATCATTAATTTTTTTTTTAAACCATCTCAAACAACTTTTAGTACTCATTAAGCCATTGCTTTTAAGCGTTTAAACGCATTATCCATAGTGCTCCGAAGCACCGGAATTATCTGAAAAACTTCCTTGAGCGTCTTTTTTTCGAGCAATGACATTTTCTCAGGATCAATAGTATCGTCCAATTCCATGCTAGATTCCTTTTCGACCATCTGATGGTGTAGAAGAAGATGCAACAGGAATTCCAGAGATGCAGCAACGTCATTACGAAGGTCTGAAGGTATATGTCCTCTCCTGGAGAGTATATCCAGTCTCTCAAGCGTAGAGGTTTCATTAATATTGAACATAACCGCCATGGCACGCAATGCATCAACAATCTGATTTATCCCTTTTTCCTTAACATTAAACTGTTCTGTTTGTTCTCCATTGCTGTCCATTACGAAATGCCTGAAAAAGCCAACAGGAGATTTCTGTTTTGTCTGATGGATATAAAGCGCGGAACTGAATTTTTCGTCTTTCATAATGCGCTTGTAAAGACGGTCCCTTAAAGATGTGACTAATGATTCATTCCCATAAATAGTTCTTGCATCCAGCAGTGTTCTTGCCTTAAATGCATAAATACTGTTACTGGAATTCAGGCTATTAATTATATCGTTTTCCCAATCAGATATTTCTCTGTAGATATGCGTATTTTCACCAAGCGGGTGTATATCAAAAACAGGCAGTCCGCATTTAATAAAAATAGACTCAAGATACCTTATAAATTTCGAGCAAAATGCTTCAATTTCCTGTTTCTGATCGTATGAACTTACATTTTCGTACACAATACCACAATGAAAGGGGCTCTTGAACGTCTGTTCCTTTCGTCCCTCTGAAGCATAAACAAAAAATGCAAAAGTATGATCAGGGTTGCCTATCTCTTCAATGCTCAACTCAATAATTTTCTTGAGAAGTCTGTCGTTAAGCTCTGTAATGATTCTCATTACATGAGTCGTTCTTACACCCTCTTTTAAAAGCATTAATGATATCTGGCTGATTTTTTCATATATGGCCAGTAAATCTTCTGCATTTGTTTGCCGGTCTATATTTTTTAAAATGGACAGGGGAGATGTGCCCTGAAGTATCATGAAATCATGGTTAGTTACAACCCCGATAAGTTTATTGTTCTCAGTCACCAGCAGATGGTGAATATTGAATTTTATCATGGTGGCAAGGGCATCAAAACATGTCTTGCCGGCATCCACAGTCACAAGGTTTGGACTCATGATCTCCTTAACAGGACTCGCAGGATCTACAGCTTTGGAAACAACCTTATCCCGAAGGTCCCTGTCAGTTATAATGCCAATTGGGATATCATGCCCATCAAGAAGCACAAGGGAGCTTATTTCATGCCTGGACATTATTCCTGCTGCATCTTTGATTGTAGCGTCAACCGTTTCTGTTATCGCATCCTTATATACCAAATCCTTGATAAGAGTTGTATATAGAAGTTTTTCTCCCTCTTTAAAAAGAATATTTCTGTCACGCATTTCCTTGTACGTCTTATCAAGGTAGTTCTTGAAAAATGTCTTCATGAAATATTCGCCAAAAACAGGTTCAGTGCTGATGATCTTTAAAATGATTTCTCTGGGGATTAAATAGCAGAGAGTGTCCTCGACAGCCTGTACATTAGCACGTGATTTATCGCCATTTATAAGAGATAGATAACCAAATGAATCTCCTTCGCTTCTGTAATCAATTACCATGTCATCATCGCTTGACAGGTATATTTTGACTCCCCCCTTTTTAACAATTCTGAGAGAATCGCTCGGAGGACCGTCTTCAACCAGGATCATTGAACCTTTAGGGAAAAATTCTAATGAAAGATTATCGGCAATGATTTTGATTGTAGAGCTGTCAAGAAATTGAAACGGTGGGATGCTCTTTAAAAAACTTATACTGTCTTCTGTAATCATGTATTTGATATCAGTTAAGAAACACAGTTATTGATCATATTTATAATGCAAATAAAATGCCAGCATGTTAAAGGTGGAAATCGAGGTAAAACAGGAAGTTAGTGGCTCAGGGAAAAGATGGTTACCAGAAGGCATGTAACTTATAGTAACGCTGCTTTGCAGCTTTGTTACCTAAAGTAATAAACAATCTACTTCCTTCCCAAGCCCCATTTTTTCCTCTTTTCCCAAAGGGATTTTCTGGTTATGCCCAGTATAGCCGCTATCTGCTGTTCATTGCAACTAGCCTGATATTCGAGAATAAGTGCTTTTGTATAATCCTCAATAGACAGCCTCTTGCCAAGGGAAAATTTCTGGAATGATTTATTATTTTTCATTGCTTCAGGAAGGTTGCCAATCGTAATTTTATCGCTATCCGTTATAAGTATCGCCCTTTCAATCACATTCTGTAATTCACGGACATTGCCGGGCCAGTCATAGTTAACCATTCGTTTAAGGGCTTCATCCGAAATACTGGTAACATGCTTCTGCAGATCCTGGGAATACTTCTTTAGAAAATGGTTGACCAGTAGAGAAATGTCTTCTTTCCTTTCTCTTAATGATGGTATCTTAAGTATGATAGTGTTTATCCTGTAAAACAGGTCTTCCCTGAAGGTTTCTTCTTTGACCGCGGTTTCAAGTTCTTTGTTTGTTGCGGCAATAATTCTCAGATCAACTTTGAGGGATTTTGTACTGCCAACAGGCCTTATAACATGATCCTCAAGCACTCTCAAAAGCTTAATCTGGAAATAAGGATTTATGTCTCCAATTTCATCCAGGAATATTGTTCCGCCGTCAGCTTCTTCGAATAGGCCTTTCTTTGATGTTATTGCGCCGGTAAATGCTCCTTTCATATGTCCGAAAAGTTCACTCTCCAGAAGACTTTCCGGAATCACCGAACAGTTTATAGGGATAAAAGGCATCTCGCTTCGATGACTATTATGATGTATGACACGCGCAAAAAGTTCTTTGCCTGTGCCGGTGCCGCCCAACAGAAGAACATTGCTTTTTGTGTCAGCAATTTTCCTGACCTCTTCAATGATCGCTTTAATAGCAGGGCTGTCTCCGATAATGCTGCTAAAATCATAGGATTTCCCTATCTCTCTCTTAAGAAGGAGATTCTCAATCTGGAGATGCCTCTGCCTTATAGCATTACCAACAACCTGCTTTATTTCCTCATGCATTACAGGCTTCATAATGTAATCATATGCTCCAGCCCTCAGTGCTTTTATAGCTGTGTCAATAGATGCGTAAGCAGTCATAACTATAAATAGCTGGTCAGGTATATCCTGCCGGACTCTGGTTAACATTTCTATACCATCCGCTCCGGGAAGAATAATATCCGAAACAATTACATCGTAGATATTTGAGTCCAGCATATTCAGTGCTTTTTCAGCAGATCCAGCTGTATCCACACTAAAACCATCTTTTACAAATATACGTTTAAGCGACTCCCGAAGGGTATCTTCGTCTTCAACAATTAAAATATTTTTCGGCATACCTTATTCACCTTCCTCCTTTATCTTTTCCAGGCCTGCCCTTTTTATTATTTTAAGCAGGTATTCTTAACGTAAAGCTCGTTCCACCGCCCTTTACCGAATCTACTTCGATCGAACCTCCATGGTCTTTAATAATGCTGTAACATATGCTGAGTCCCAACCCGGTTCCCTTTGCCGGTCCTTTTGTAGTGAAAAATGGATCAAAGAGCTTGTCCCTGTGTTCCTGGTCTATTCCTGTTCCGGTATCGGTAAATACAGCCTCTACAAATCCATTGCTGCTCCTGATAGCAATATTTAATTTTCCACCATCAGGCATGGCATCACGGGCATTCAGCATCAGGTTAAGAAAAACCTGCTGTATTTCATCAGGATCAATTGTTACAGGTTTAATATCCTGGACATCAGTTGAGATTTTTATCTTTTTAAAATTATTGTCATACCTCACAAGGTCAATAGTATTTTGCAGTATATCTTTAATACTGGTTAAGACTTTCTGTTTCGGATATAATCTGGCAAAGTCTCCAAGGCTCCTTACGATTCTTGCTATCCTGTTAATATGCATATTAATCGTGCCTAAAGAGTCCGCTGTAAAGGGGGCAAGGTTTTCTGAAAGCAGTTCCTGAACAAGGGAAGAAATTGATGCTAACGGATTTCCGATCTCATGAGAAACCCCCGCAGCGAGCCTCCCTATGCTTGCATGCTTGGTTGTTCTGAATAGTTCTTCTTCAATTTTTTTCTTTTCCGTCACATCTTCTATTACAAGAACATACCCCTTCTGCTTTCCGGTTAACTTGTTAAGATAAACCTTTAATATTGCCTTTTGCTCGTTTCCGAGGGTACGACTACAGATAACTTCCCCTTCCTTAACTTCCGGAAGAAATAAATCTATCTCAAGACATTTCAGCAAGAGACTTGCATGAGTATTAAAAGCGTCGGTCTTTTCAACCCCTGTGATTTTTTCCATAGCACTGTTCCAGTATTTCACCTGAAGATCTTCATCCAGCATTGCAATACCAAGAGGAACACTTTCGATTATGTTTTCACTGAATTCCTTGAGAAGGGCCAGCTGCCTGTTTTTTTCAGCGAGTTCCTGCCTCGAGAGTCTTAGGCTGCTCGAAATCCTCCTGACAGAGTCTGAGATCTGCATCTTCTCGTCTTGAGTCAGGATTGTTGTCTCCTTAAAAATAAGACTGCTGATCGACGGGCCGAGGATCCCGGAAAGCACCTTTTCAGCTTCCCCCCTGAGTTTGAGAAGCAATTCATTGTTAACACGTTCCCTCTTTGTCCCATTGTTTATCATAAACCTCTCAACCACAGATGCAGCCTCTTCTTTCCCTATATACTGGGCCAGAATATTTTCTGTTTCGTCTATGCTCTTTGGCCTGTCCAGACCAAGATGCACCGGGGAATAAGTGTCAACGAATATTATAGTTTGCTTAGTTTCAGCTTCTGATTGTTTCGTAGAGAGAGAAACAGTGACATAAAAAAACAGGTTTAAAAACAGGCCCCAGAAAAGGGAATGGCTCCACCGGTCAAGGCCTTCAAGGCCAAACAGGGCTGTAGGATTCAGGAACGTATAGCTAAAGATATATTCCAGTACACCATCCTTGGCAATGATACCCGCTCTCATGAGCGCAGGTATCATAAGTGTATATATCCATATAGTGAAGCCCGCAAGTATTCCAGCGATAGCCCCTTTTTTATTACCTCCCTTCCAGTACAAACCGAGCAGGAAAGAAGGCGCAAATATCGTAACAGCCTCGAATGATTTGAGCCCGATGTCCACAAGGCTGTAAAAATCGCCGATATATATTGCAAATGTATATCCAAGGAACACCAAACCAAGGATAATGATTCTTCTTGTATTAAGGATCATCAGATAAAAGCCCTTCATGGCATTCAGCCCCCACACTGTCGGCATCACAAAACTGTTCATTACCATAGTGCTGAGAGCAAGCGATTCCACTATAATCATTGCGGTAGCCGCAGAGAAACCACCGATAAAAGCCAGCAATGCCAGATATGGAACGCCCTGATTTAATGGAATGCTGAGCACAAAAAAGTCTGCCTGCTGCTGTGGTTCACCAAGTAAGAGCCCGCCGTAAGCTATGGGAAGGACAAAGATGTTTATTAAGAAAAGATAAAGCGGAAACAGCCACATAGCCTTTTTAATATGATCATAGGATGAGTTCTCAACTACTGCAACCTGAAACTGCCTTGGCAGAAACATTATGGCCATCATGGAAAGAAACGTTAGTGAGGTCCATTCCATATAGCTTACTGAAGAGTCTTCGCCAAGCGCCATAAGTGATGAAAATTCTGAATTGTGAATTCTGTCAAATATATCTCCAAAACCGTCAAAAAGACCGTATGTAACGCAAAACCCGACTGCCAGGAAAGCTATCAGTTTTATCACTGATTCAAAGGCAATGGCAAAGATAAGTCCGCTGTGGCGCTCAGAGACATCGATCTTTCGCGCACCAAAAAAAACAGCAAATATTCCTATAATAAAAGATATCGCCCATCCGGCAAAATGACTGCCTTCGGGTTTGCCTGCGAGGATAGAGAAGGTGGTCATTATCGCCTTTAACTGAAGTCCCAGATAAGGTGTTATTCCTATAACCGCAACTAATGTCACAAGGGCTGACAGGAAAATAGAGTTGCCATAGCGGGATGCGATAAAATCAGATATTGATGTGATTCTGTTTTCCTTACATATGTAAACTATCTTCCTCAGGACAATCCACCACAACGCAGCCATCAGAGTCGGCCCTATATAAATAGTCAGGAAGCTTAAACCTGAGTTTGCTGCTTTTCCTACGCTGCCGTAGAATGTCCATGAAGTACAGTAAACAGCCATGGACAGAGAATAAACATAAGGGTTAGATACAATGCTTCTCCCTTTGCGTTCATTTTTTTCAGCATAGTGTGCTACAAGAAAGAGGAGTAATAGATAGGCAAATATTATCGAAAATAAAGTTACTGGAGAAAACACTTATCCCCCATTATCATTTTTTTTCTTATATTCAACTGCGATAACTACTAAAGCAATAAATAAAAACCATGCAGCAAAAAGATATTTTGATATGCCGTGTTCGAACATACTTATAACAGGCCAGTTGAAAAATATTACTCCAAATATAAAGAGAGAAATCCAGATATCACGCATAATAGAAAATTATTATAATAAAGATTGAGGTATTATAAAATATATTCGTTACAAAAAGTAACGGGGCACCATAACGTGCTGGTTTTATTGGATAATCAGACAAAAGGCATTAAAATTTTATGAGAAAAAAAGCCACTAAACCAAAATTGTATCTTCCCCCTGACATGAAGGAAACTGTAAGAAAAAAAATAATTTCTGCTATCAAAGGGAAAACACTTTCTGTAAGAGAAATATCCACAACTGTCAGAGCCTCTGAAAAAGAGGTATATAATCACTTATCTCATATTCAGAAAACAGTCCATACAAGCAGATTAACATTCATTGTTT
>CAZVHL010000045.1:0-10751 GCA_964626925.1 uncultured Nitrospiraceae bacterium | reverse complement strand
GATGATCAACAGGAATATTAAAAAATCCCTGTATCTGTCCTGCATGCAAATCAATTGTAAGGACCCTGTGAATTCCAACGGCAGACAGCAAATCAGCAACCAGCCTTGCAGAAATTGGCACCCTGGGCGCTACCTTCCTGTCCTGTCTCGCATATCCGTAATAAGGTATGACAGCAGTAATTCGTCCGGCAGAAGCACGCTTTAGTGCATCGATCATTAGAAGCAACTCCATAATATTCCTGTTGACCGGCATGCAGGTGGACTGTACAATGAAGACATCCGAGCCTCTTACATTTTCATTAATCTGCACCAGTATCTCACCGTCGCTGAACTGAGAAACTGTTGCATCGCCTACCGGCATTTTCAGCACCCCTGCAATCTCTCCAACTAATGCCCTGTTAGAGTTGCCTGTAAATAACTTAATCCCTTCCGGCATCATACCTCCTAGTGTTAAAAATTAACTGCCATACAATATTTAACTGGCTGGGGCGGGAGGATTCGAACCCCCGAATGCATGGACCAAAACCATGTGACTTGCCACTTGTCGACGCCCCAAACTCTATATTTAAGTTAAGAATACAGAGTTATTAGTTATGATCCAAATTTCTGCCTGATCACTTAACTACAGACTCTTAACTCAATCTGTTATCGTTTCAGCAACCGCTGTCCAGAAACCACTAAATGAATCAGAAGCCTTTTCAGCCTTGCTTCTTGACTCAAATACTCCGTATACTGTAGGCCCACTACCGCTCATCAAAGCGAAAACCGCCCCTCTGTTGCGCAATTTGTTCTTAATCTCGGCTATAACTGGGAATTCCTTCGCGGTAACTAATTCAAGATCATTATATACGGCATCAGATAATCTATCGAGATCAAATTTTTCGAAATTGCGGCAAAAATGCTCAATATTATTTACTTTTCCGGCTTTTTTTGTCAACTTTAAATCAGATTCCTCACCCGACTCTTGACTGATTCCTTCTCGAGCCCCGCTCATTAGATCCTCATCCTTAACAGGTGACAGATAAACAGAAAATCGGCTGTATGCCCATGCGGTTGAGATCGAAACAGGTGGTTTCACCAGTAATAAATGCAATTTCTTTCCTGCCTTTTGAGAAGATATCTTTTCCCCCCTTCCATATACTCTGGACAGAGAACCATGCAGAAAAAAAGGAACATCAGAGCCAAGCTGTTCAGCAACTTTAGACAGATCATCATTAGAACATCCCAGAGACCAGATTTCATTCAGTCCAATGAGCGCTGCTGCCGCATCACTGCTCCCTCCCCCAAGCCCTGCACCTAAAGGTATCTTTTTATCAAGATCTATTTTAACCCCTGCCTTAATATTATATGCGTTTTTAAGCAACACCGCAGCTTTATAGACAAGATTGTCCTTACAGGGAATCCCGGAATCGCTGTTAAGGATCATATCATCCGACAGAGAAAATGTAAGCGAATCGTACAGAGTTATCTTCTGAATAAGGCTCTGAATTTCATGGTATCCGTCACTGCGAAGACCATAAATCTTTAGAAACCAGTTGATCTTTGCCGGGGTTTTAATCGTAAGCATATTTGATATTTTAAGGGGCAGGGGATAAGATTATGCAAGTAATATGCGGTCAGATTTCTTTGATTTCTGACCTCTGATCACTCCGAGATATCATTTATTTTCTTTTCTATTCTCTCCTTAAGTCCCTTTTCTTTTTCATGAAACTTAAGCGATTTTCCCCATGCATCAAGCGCGCGCGCGCTGTCATTCATTTTCATATAAATATCACCCAGATGTTCAAAAACTACAGGATCGTCTTTTTCTATCTCAGATGCTTTTTTAACTGCCCGCAAGGCTTCTTCATACATTCCTTTTTTAAAATAAACCCATCCGAGGCTGTCAATTATGTATCCCTGTTCAGGATCCAGCGCAATAGCCTTTTTGATTAAATCCAGTGCTTCGTCAAGGTTGATCCCCCTGTCTGCATAAGAGTATCCCAGATAATTTAGTGCCTGAACATTTTTGGGATTGATTTGCAACGTCTTTTTTAAATAAAAATACATTTCATCAAACTGTTTCTTTTTTTCGTATACCACAGCCAGGGTAAAATTGAGTTCATCATCTTCAGGTTGAATAACAAGGGCCCGCTTTAGTATGTCTTCAGCCTTTTGATAATCAAGATTCTCAAAGTACACTCGACTCATCTCTAAATATATTTTTACATTTTCAGGCTGCAGGTCTAATATTATTTCAAACTGCTCTATAGCTTCATCATATCTCTTCATCACTCTGAGAACCCTGCCCAGCAGTGATATTGCGCCTATATTATCAGGCTCTGCATTAATAACTTTCCGGATTTCCGTTTCAGCTTCATCAAACTGATTATTGTCGACATACATATTGACAAGAGCTCCGATAACATTCATATTGTCAGGCTCCATACTGGCAACAGCAGAAAGCTGTTCTATGACTTTGTCAATCGCTCCCTTTTTAAGATAAAGGCCTGTAACCCTTTTCCGCGCATCTGTATTGTGCACGTTTAACTCGATAGACTTCTCATAATTCGAAATAGCACTGTCCTGATTCCCGATAGACTCATAGGCAATACCAAGCCAGTAGAATCCATCCCACAGAGACGGATGAATCTCAACAGCCTTTTCAATCTCCTTGATAGCCTTTTCGAATTCTTTTGTTTCAACATAAATTTTCCCGAGGTAATATCTTGCCATCATATTGTACGGTTCCAGAACAATAGCCCTCTTCAGGATTTCGATAGCCTTATTCATTTTTGAATCAAGTGTATAAAGATATGAAAGATGCAGATAAATTGGAATGCTTTCAGGAGTAAGTTTTAACGTGCGTTTATATATATCAATTGCCTTAGGATAGTTCTTTACATTGGTATACAATGTGGCAAGTAATGACAATGCGGGTTCATAATCAGAAAACTCATCCGCCACATCCTCAGCAATCTGAATTGCATCTTCTATTCGTTTTAATTTTACGTAGACCTGACTGATCTCGATTCTTAAATATGCTGAACCAGGGTCCTCTTTCAGTGCGAGTTTCAGGTTTCTTAATTCTTCCTCCCAATTGTTCGACATACGGGCCTCAACCGCAAGGATATAGTGGAAATATGCTTTCTCCGGGATGTCGGATTTTGTTGCCTGGCGCGATCCTGCGCATGATACCAGCAAGAAAAACACCAGTAACAGGGTAGTTTTTTTGAGCTTCAAATTCACCGGATTATTATGTCATAAAGGTGCAGTATTCACAATATCAGTAACACGTAAGTATCAGCTGGTTGCTAAACTTCAATCTTTAATGCTAAATTTATTTTGATAAATTCCAAAACATGAAGAAACTCTTCAGTAAATTCGACAAAACAGGAATACTTGTTATTGGTGACCTTATGGTTGACCGGTATATTTGGGGCAAGGTAAAGAGGATTTCCCCTGAAGCCCCTGTTCCGGTTGTAGAGGTGACAGAGGAAAATCTGCTCCTTGGCGGCGCTGCCAATGTTGCGCATAACGTATTATCCCTCGGCGGCAAGGTGTTTATAGCTGGAACAACCGGCAGAGATGAAACAGGGAAGGTATTGATAAACAAGCTGAATGAGACGGGATTCAACACAGACGGCATAGTTTTAGATGAAAAGAGACCAACAACCGTCAAGACAAGAGTAATAGCCCACAGCCAGCAGGTCGTTCGATTCGACAGAGAAGAGAAGACAGACATCTCCAGTTCAACTCTGTCTATGATAATTGAATATGTAAAGTCCTGCCTGCCCCGGATTAAAGGCATAATTGTATCGGATTACTGCAAGGGATTGATAACAAAGAAACTGATAAAAACACTTTTAAAACTCGCCGGACCCAGGATCTTTATCTCTGTTGACCCCAAGATCGGACACTTTGATTATTATAAAGGAGTTGACCTCCTGACCCCTAACATAAATGAGGCTTCTTTTGCATCCGGTATCGATATAACAGATGAGAAAACATTGGTCTCTGCAGGAAATATTTTGATGAAAAAACTGCAATGTAATTCATTAATCATAACAAGAGGAGATGAGGGAATGACCTTATTTGAAAAAGGACGCAAGATTAGTCATATACCCACGTGTGCACAGGAAGTATATGATGTCAGTGGTGCGGGCGATACGGTTATAGCAGCACTGACACTCTGCCGTGCAGCAGGAGCACCACTTAAGGACTCTGCCATAATCGCTAATCATGCAGCGGGAGTAGTAGTAGGAAAAATGGGCACTGCAGTGGCAACACGCAATGATGTTTTAAGACAGCTGCGAACCTGTAAACCATCCACGTTAACAAAAATAAAAATTTAACAGTACATAAGGTAATGTTATGAAACTTGCAGAAAGAACAAAGTCAATAAAGCCTTCACCAACTCTTGCCATGAATGCCAAGGCAAAGGCCCTTAAGGCGGCAGGAGAGGATATTATAAATTTTGGAGTCGGAGAGCCTGACTTTGATACTCCCGAAAACATTAAGGAAGCCGCGATAAAAGCTATTAAGGACGGGTTTACTAAATATACCCCTGTCAGCGGCATAGATGATTTGAAAACCGCAATTATAGAAAAATTCAAGTCTGATAATAATCTCTCTTATGAAAAGGAAGAAATCCTTGTCTCGTGCGGTGCAAAACACAGTCTTTATAATATTGCAGAGGCCCTTTTCGAAAAAGGCGACGAGGTGATCATACCTTCACCATACTGGGTTTCTTATCCTGACCAGATATTGTTAAACGATGCAACACCGGTTATTGTCGAGACGGATGAGAGCAGTTCCTTCAAGATAGAACCGGACAGACTTATGAAGAGTTTGTCTGATAAGACAAAGGCGATTGTGCTAAACAGTCCATCGAATCCGACAGGTCTTGCCTATGATAAAGAAAGCCTTGAGAAAATCGCAGAGATAGCGGTTAAACATAATTTATATATAATCTCTGATGAAATCTATGAAAAACTGGTCTATGATGGATTCAGACATATTAGCATAGCCTCTCTGGGCGCAGAGATAAAGCAGAGGACTGTAGTTGTAAACGGATTATCAAAATCACACTCTATGACAGGCTGGAGGATCGGATTTACCGGGGGCCCTAAAGACATTACCAAAGCAATGACAAATATTCAGAGTCAGTCCACATCAAACCCCACATCAATATCCCAGAAAGCGGCAGTTGAAGCCCTCACAGGCTCTCAGGATTTTCTGCCCGCGATGATGGCCGAATTCGATAAAAGAAGGAAGTATATGGTTGAAAGATTAAACAATATGGATGGTGTAACATGCCAGACCCCGGTCGGGGCATTTTATGCCTTCCCGAATATATCCGCACACTTTGGGAAAAAGTTCAATAACTCTTCAATAAACAACTCCCTTGAACTCTCAACATACTTTCTTGAGCAGGCAAAGGTAGCAATGGTTCCCGGTTCGGCATTTGGTGACGATAAATATATCAGGCTCTCATATGCCACATCCATGGATAATATCAAAAAGGGACTTGACCGTATCGAAGAATCTCTCTCAAAACTACAATAGGCCTGACTCTCTATCAGTCCGTAACAAGCTCATTTTTATTTAATATCCATGCTCAAGTAGCTATATGTTACATAGAAAAAAGACTGTACAATGAGGTATCATAGTGACATTATCTAATCTGATTAAAGGTGATAAAGTGGTAAAACAGATGAAAATAGAAGGGTTGTTGTTTGACCCGAGAAGTAATATGTATATCCTTCTTCTTAAGGAAATAGAAGGCGGTAATACACTGCCTATATGGATAGGGAAACCTGAAGCGGATTCTATCGCACTTGCTCTCGGGAAAATCGTTACCCCGCGTCCCCTGACACACGATCTTATAAAAAATGTCGTGCATGGCACTAAAATGAAAGTGACAAAGGTGGTAATTACAGAAATAGTAGACAACACTTATTATGCCGGAATTTATATAGATAAAGGCGACGGAACAGAAACCCCTATCGACTCAAGACCCAGCGATGCAATAGCGGTTGCGATAAGGATTAATGCCCCGATTTTTGTGGATGAAAGCGTGATAGAGCATAAGAATAACGATGAGCTTGAGGAATGGTTGGAAAAACTTAAACCTGAAGATTTTGGAAATATAATGTAGCCAGCATTACAACCAAAGTGCTGACAAAAACAGAAGGCATAGTCCTTAAATCACAAAAATACGGTGAAGCCGACCTTATTGTTACCTACCTCACCGCTGATAAAGGAATAATAAAGGCGTTCGCCAAAAGTCCAAGAAAGACAAAAAGCAGATTCGGAAGCAGCTTGGAGCCTCTTACTCATTCACAAATCTCTTTATGGGGAAAAGAGCAGTCTGCAATATCTAAAATTACCCAGGCTGATATTATCAATTCATTCCATCAGATCCGGGAGAATTATCAGAATTTTGTTAATGTTTCAAAACTTATTGAAATAATAATTTCACTGACTCCGGCAACTATTCCCAATAAACGTTTATTTTCATTTTTCCTCAATGCACTTGATCTCATAAGATCATCAGATCAGGAAGCAGCAGGTTCACTGCATATTATCACTCAAATCAGGCTGCTTGCGATGATAGGGTATGCCCCAAAGTTAAACAACTGCGGCAGGTGCGGCAGTGATAGTCTGGATTTCTATCCTGATTCAGGTACAACGCTCTGCAAGAAATGTGCAATAAGTCCTTCAGGGGCAGGTAAGCCGTTCATCCGGATTAATAACAGGGTTATTCATTTTTATTCACATACAATTAAATGGCCAATCAACATTTCAAATCGCCTCAAACCTAATAATGAAACTATCTCCGAACTTTCGGTCGTAATTGACAGGCATCTAACTTACCTGCTCTCCAGGAAACTACTTTCATCAAAATTTCCTGTTGGTGCATCCAGTCATTTTTAACAGTTGTTTATAATATGGAACTGATCAAATAAAAAAGGAGTTGATCGAAAATGTGTGAAGTCAATGCATATATAGAAACAGACGGCGGTGAAGAACTTTATCTCGAAAATGTGGACATACTGAAACCCGAAGGGGGAAAGATATTCATGAAAAGCCTCTTTGGTGAGCAAAAGTTATTCGAAGGTTCTATAAAAGAAATTTCCCTCATTAAGCGCAGGATCATTCTGCAAAAATAAAGGACAGGGGTCAGACATATGATTGTTTAAGACTCCTGATTTGACCATGAAGTTCATGCGGATCATTATTCAGGGGCAGGGCCATGCCTTTTATAACATGGCCATTGATGAAGCCATATCTGAGGCTGTAAGGAGGAAGCTGTCACCTCCTACTCTGAGATTGTATGAATGGGACAGACCATCCATAAGTATAGGTTATTTCCAGAAGACATCAGATATTGATACCCGGTATTGCTCAAAAAAGGGTTATCCTGTTGTCAGGAGACTGACCGGTGGAAGGGCTATTCTGCACGATGCTGAACTTACTTACAGTCTGTCCTCATTATCCAATACATATCTTTTTAATAACAGCCTGATAAAAACTTACACTGTCATAAGTAATGCACTGTTACGTGGATTAAAGCAGAACGGACTCGAGGCGCATATGTCTGGAAGAAAAAAACATAACTCAAGCAATAAAAATCCCGCATGTTTCAAATCAATGTCATACGGTGAAATAAAAATAAACGGAAAAAAGATTATCGGCAGCGCACAAAAACGCTACAAAGATGGGTTTTTGCAGCATGGGTCAATTCTCATGAGTTTCAACGCGAAAGAAATGCATAACGTTTTGATCTGCAATGATGATACAGACTTCAATGACATAGGGTCCATTACAGAATACTCCCCTGATTTATCTCAAAGTCAGTTAATATTATCCCTGAAAGAAGCATTCGAAAAAGAACTTGGCGTAAAGCTTGTCTCGGACAATCCGTCAAAATTTGAATTGAGCCTTGCAAAGGAACTTGAGCAGAACAAATATTCTACTGAAAAGTGGAATTTTGTACGCTGAAGAAACTAGATTTTAAATTTCATATCCGGTGTCATCGACAGGGTAATCAGTTTTTTTCACATAGTAAACCGTCAGAGAACTCCACATGATAAGCACAAGATAACCATGGAAAAACGCATTTATTATATAAAAGAAAATATCAAGAAAAGGGAACATTAGTGGCACCAGCCTGATCGGAATCTGAAATCCGTAAAAGATAAGACTCACAGTAATTATGACCGATAACAGCACAAGGTAAAATAAAATCGCATGCGGCTTCTGCCCCAGAAATTCAAACGTCTTCTTTACAGTATCAACTGCACCTTTTCCCTCTATAATCGAAATAACAATCGAATATATGGCAAATACAATAGCAACCAGAAAAATAATTGCAGCTATTATTGTTATGAAAACAATCATAAATGAATTAAGGAATGTTTCGAGCATACTCTCGGCTCCTGATACAGAATGATTAACAGCAATAACAATACCACCCATGATTGTCAACAGGATCAATGCAGCAATAATTACAAAAGACACCAGTGACAGCAGCCATAACAGTCTTGAAAAATTCCTGTTAGCTTCCCGGAAAAATACTGCAAGACTGAACCTGTAGCGGCTGTTTACAACAGAGTTTTTAAGCGTACCGAGTGTGCCGCCCAGGGAATATAAAAACAGAGTGGACGAAAACATTATATAAACAATCAGCGAAACTACAAAAAGAATGGTCAGTCCAATATATTTCGACACAACCTCAAATGGATCACCGAGAAACTCCGGCAGCAGGTCCCCGGCATTTGCAAAGTCAAAACCCAGGTATGCTATAGCAACTGCGATGGGAACACCGATAAAAATTAAAAGCGCAGCAATGTTAATAACCGCAACAGCTATTCGAACCAATATAAGCTGTAAGTTCCTGTTCGTAAGTTTGATACCCTCTTTGATACACTCGATTACCATAGGCATTATTTTAGAAACGCTTAAATTCAAAAGTCAAACAGACCCTTCCAATAACACCTTTTTAATTTTGTTATCTTGAAAAACCCTATGTCTTACTATAAAATCTTCCAGATGAGCATACTTCAGGAAATTTTAAGAAATAAGAGGCTGGAGTTAGAAGCTTCAAAGAGCAGCATCCCCCTGGCCGAGTTAAGGGCAAGAGCAAGGGACATCGAGACGACCCGGTCATTTAAACATGCAATAAAACGTGGTAAAGGACCGATCAACCTGATTGCTGAACTCAAAAAGACCTCACCCTCTAAGGGGTTGATCAGGGCAGACTTCAATCTGGCTGAAATAGTGTCTGTCTTTAATGCCAGAGAGGTTTCTGCAATCTCAGTTCTCACCGAAAGTCAATTTTTTGGAGGCAGCCTCGCATTACTTAACGAGACGAGAGAAAAGACAGAAAAACCTCTGCTCAGGAAAGACTTTATATTTGATGAGTATCAGGTATATGAGGCAAGGGCTAATAACGCAGATGCTATTTTATTGATAACCGCTGCCCTCGAAAGGTCCCAGTTAAGCGATTTATACGGCCTGGCAAAAGAAATATCCCTTGACTGTCTTGTGGAAGTTCATAACTTAAAGGAACTTGACTCAGCCCTTTATTGCGACATCGATATTTTAGGCGTGAACAACAGAAATCTGTCAACACTTGATATCAGTCTGAATATTACTTTTGAGCTATTGAAAGATATCCCGGAAGATAAAATTATTGTAAGTGAAAGCGGAATCAATACAAGAACCGACGTTGAGTCAATAGAATCGACAAGAGTTGACGCAATACTTGTGGGCACCGCAATAATGAAAGAAGAAGACATCGGTGCAAAAATCGATGAACTTAGGGGACATTCTTAAGAAATCCGGATTTAAAAAACTGTTCAATTAAGTATAATGAAAATATAGTCATGAAAAAATCGATAGAAAAAGCAGGCGTACTAATAGAATCTCTGCCATACATACGAAAGTTTTCAGGAAAGACTTTTGTAATTAAATATGGCGGGGCTGCGATGGTAGACGCCAAACTCAAGGATGCCTTTGCCAAAGACATTGTACTCCTGAATTTGATAGGAATCAAACCGGTCATAGTGCACGGCGGCGGTCCCAAGATAAACAGGATAATGGAGAAGATGGGCAAGACACCAACCTTTGTTCATGGGCAACGGGTTACAGACGAAGAGACCATTGACATAGTTGAAATGGTCCTCGGTGGTCTTATAAACAAGCAGATCGTCACACTGATAAATAGCCACGGGGGAAAGGCAATAGGCCTGAGCGGTAAAGATGCCAATCTTATAAAGGCCCGGAAGAAAATTATCAGGAAGATGTCACCTGAAACAGGAGTGCCTGAAATCATTGACCTTGGCCTTGTTGGTGAAGTGGAAAAGATCAACCCCAAGATTCTCACATCAATGGATGAAAGTGGTTTTATCCCGGTAATAGCCCCTGTCAGCTCCGGTAAAAAAATGGAGACCCTTAATATCAACGCTGATTACGTTGCCGGTGCTATCGCTTCGGCGCTGAAGGCTGAAAAAATGATTTTGCTTACGGACGTTACAGGTGTCAAGGATAAAAAAAACAAGTTGATCCCAACTCTTAATCTTAAAGAGGTAAAGGCACTGATTAGAAACGGGACTATCTCGGACGGTATGCTTCCAAAAGTTCATGCATGTGAAAATGCTGTTAAAGGAAAAGTCAAAAAGACACATATAATTGACGGCAGGATCCCCCATGCCATTCTCCTGGAAATATTTACTGAAAAAGGGATAGGGACAGAGATAGTAAAA
>CAZVHL010000044.1:0-10761 GCA_964626925.1 uncultured Nitrospiraceae bacterium | reverse complement strand
CACTTGATTCCTAATCAAGGTGTCGCATGTTCGAGTCATGCAGGGGGCGCCATTTAATTCAAACAAAAAAAGATGATCGATGTTGTTAATATCGACCATCTTTTTTGTTCTATATAGTAGAAGTAATTTTTATGATGCTTCGGGGATCTTCTTGAATACTCGCCATGATTTGAGCAGGTCTATTGCGCGCTGGAGCTGGTTGTCTTCATCCTCAGTAGTTACTGCTGCAACTTCAGTTAATTCTTCCTTCTCTTTTTCATCGCTTTTTTCGTCTTCTCCGTTTACATCATTCTTCAGGTGATGATCAAGGTCTTTTTCCCTTACAACAGGATGTGTCTTGGCACCATTTTTTGATGTGCGCTTTACAATTATATCCGGCGTAATACCGGTTGTCTGGATTGATCTGTCCTTGGGTGTATAATAACGCGCTGTAGTTAACCTTAAAGCAGAGCCATCACTTAATGGCATGACTGTCTGGACAGAGCCTTTACCGAATGTCTGGGTTCCGATAATTAATGCCTGTTTCCAGTCCTGCAATGCCCCGGCTACAATTTCTGAAGCGCTTGCGCTGCCTTCATTGACAAGAACTACCATGGGATAGTCGAAATACTTTCCACCGTTGGTAGTATCAAACTCTGTTTTATCGCCGCTTCTGCCCTTTATATAAACAACAAGCTTACCGGGTGACAGAAATTGACTGGTAACATCTACAGCACCCTTAAGTAAACCTCCGGGGTTGTTTCTCAGATCAAGAATGAGGGATGTTATATTTTCTTTGGATAATTTCTTGAGAGCTTTCTTTAAATCTGAAGATGTTTTTTCCTGAAACTGGGTTAGTTTAACGTATCCAATACTGTCATCAATTACTTCAGATTTCACACTTTTCAGTTTAATTATATCTCTGACAATAGGAATATCTTTGGGTTTATCCAGGCCTTCCCTGACTATGGTGATTGTTACTGTTGTGCCTTTAGGTCCCCGAAGTTGAGAGACAGCTTCAAAAAGTGTTATATCTTTTGTTGATCCACCGTCAATTTTAATAATCTTGTCACCAGCCTTAACACCGGCGTTATAAGCGGGTGTATCGTCAATCGGAGATATAATTGTTAATATTTTATTTTTTATACCTATCTGGATGCCAAGTCCGCCAAACTCTCCCTTTGTATCTATCTGCATTTCTTTAAATGCCTCAGGCGGCATGAAAGAAGAATGAGGGTCCAGCGAAGAAAGCATCCCCTTAATTGCACCGTAAACTAAATCTTTTTCGTCAACTTCTTCCACATAATTTTTCTTTACTAATGAGAGTGATTCAGTAAAAGTCTTAATTCGCTGATAATGGAAATCATCCTTTGCATAAACAACATCAAGCAGGCTCCATTTGCTAAGCATGAACCCTGCGGAACTTATTATGGCAATTAATATTACAATAAACGCGGTTTTACGAATCGACATTCTGCCTCCCTAAAGTTGTCTCTTTCTTCTTATTTTTTTCTTTAACCATTTCATCGGATTAACAGGCTTTCCTTTATGCCTGATCTCAAAATACAGGGTAGGAATATTAAGAAAGCTTGATTTACCTATCTTTCCTACGGTCATTCCTTTATTAATTATATCACCAGTTTTATGAAAAATCTCGGTCAGATTTCCGTATAAACTATGATAGCCGTTACTGTGGTTTATAATCAACAGCAGTCCATAACCTTTGAACCAGTCAGCATAAACCACACGTCCGCCGGCTACAGCCTTTGGCCTGGCGCCTATCGCTGACTTGATTTCGATTCCATTTCTTAAGACGGTTATTTTGAATTTGGGATCTGTATATTTCCCATAAGGAACTACAACTCTACCGCTTACAGGCCATGAAAGACGCCCCTTCCATGCTCTGAACCCTTTACCGACAATCGATTTGGGGACTTTCTTTTGCTCAAGTTTTTTAATCATATCCCGGAGTTTTCTTGATGAATCCTCCAGTTCCCTGATAGCCTTTTCATATGAACTGCGTTTGCTTCGAATTGTTAAAAGCAGCTTGTCTTTTCTGCGCCGGTCGGTCTGCAGAGCTTTCTTCTTTAACCTGGCATTTTTCTTGTTGGTTTCTATTTTCCCATAAAGTAATTTCAGGTTCTCTTTTTTTGAATTTATGGAATTAATTTCATTTCTGTATTTTGATATGACCCTGCTGTCATGATAGGCGACCAGGCTGATAAATTTACTTTTCCGTATAAGGTCCTGGTAATCTTTTGCTGTGAAAAGCAGTAAAGTATATCCACCGTACTGCTGCTTATACAGGGTCTTCAGACGATTTTTTAAATATGATTTCCTTTTTGAAAGTTTTATGGATAGGGCATTGATATCTTTGGATAGAGTAAGAATTTTTGTCTGGGTTAGTGATATCTGTTTGTCGAAACCTTTAAGTTCCTTTGTTTTCTGTCTGATATTTTTATCAATATTCTGTATTCTTGACAGAACCGATTTTTCCTTTTTCAGTGCATCTTTTACTCTTTCTTTTTTTGTTTTGAGTTTTTTCTGTATTTCTGTAAGCTTTCTTTCAGAAAGTTTCTTTTTGGAAACAGCAGCGTTAACAGGTAAGGGATAGGCTAATATGACGAACAGGACACAGGAGGTCAGAAGTGAAATCATTAATCTCCACTTCTTGTTTAACATTTTATATTTTTATGCCTCCAGGTTTAATATCTTATTTTGCCAACTGCGAAAAAACTGCCTGTAACGCTCATAATAGCACCCACAACTGGAATGAATACATATATTTGAACAGGCAAAAATATCATGATCGCCTTGATTGATGGGAGAAACTCTGCACCTTTAATGGTTATAAAGGAGAGGGTGCCAAAAAGCGCTAGTGAACCTATTATGCCCCCAAGAAGCCCTATGAACAGACCCTCTATAAGAAATGGAAGCCTTATAAATGTTCTTGTTGCGCCAAGCAATTTAAGGGTTTCAATTTCATCCTTTCTCCGGTAGAAAAAGATTTTGATGGTGTTATAGGTAATAAAGATGATAGCGATAAATATCGAGATCCCCAGAAATGTAGCACTTATTTTCATGATTTTTGATACAGTATTTAGAGACGAGAGCCATTTTTCTCCATACTGTACTTCTTCCACACCGGACATCTGTTCTATTTCATATGCCTTCTGCTTCACAATAGCCGGTTTGAGCAGCTCGCCTTTAAGTTTCAGTTCAAAGGAAGAGGGCAGGGGGTTTTCACCAATGTCATCAAGAATAGGAGCATCTGCTCCCAGCATCTGCTTCAGTTCCATGAGGGCACGGTCTTTAGAGATGTATTGTACCGCAACAATATCTGCATCCTGCTGAAAAAAATCTTTTATGGTCTCTTCAGCTTCTTTTTTTAAATCTTCATTGAGATAAACGACCAGGCCGAAGCTCTTGGCCCATTTTGTCAATATCGAATCGACATTTAATGTGATAGTTACGAACGCGCTGAGTATCAGCAGACTGATGCTTATCGAAAGGATCGTCAGGAAATTTACCCACTTCTCATGCCATAGACTTTGAAATGCTGTTTGTAGCGCGTATATGAGAACCCTCAACCTACCATCTCCTTTTCGATCATATTATCTCTTAAATACATTACTTTTCTGCCGGTCCCGTGAAAAAGGGATTCATTGTGAGTAGCGACAAGGACTGTTGTGCCCCTTGCGTTTATCTCCCTGAAGAGATTCATAATTATCTTTGCGTTGTCTGCATCCAGATTGCCTGTTGGTTCATCGGCCAGAAGTACGGTTGGTTTTGATACCATTGCCCTTGCGATTACGACTCGCTGCTGCTCTCCACCCGAAAGATGATGGGGGTATATATTTGATTTGTGTTGAAGTTGTACATCTTTTAATACTGCATTAACATCTTCTTTTATTTCTTTTGGGGGCATGTTATGAATTCTCAAGGCTATGGCTATGTTGTCGAATACAGTTTTGTTAAACAATAATCTGAAGTCCTGAAAAACAATTCCTACGTTGCGTCTTAAAAAGGGGATTGTGCGTTGCTTTAGATCCTTAATGTCCCATCCAGCGACAGTTAATTGCCCTTTATCGGGACGCTCTGCGCAATAGATAAGTTTAAGCAGGGTTGTCTTTCCAACTCCGCTTGGACCTGTTATATAAGCCAGCTCACCCTTATCTATAAAAAAAGTGATGTCTTTCAGTACAACGTCTTCGTCGTAATTTTTCGAAACATCAGTAAACTGGATCATTATATCTTTAAAAAGGCATTAAGGTGCAAAGGCACATAGGCACAAAGACTAAAGAGTAATTGAATGAGTCTCTGTGAGCAAATAATAATCATTTATTCTTTTCTGTTTTCACGATACATTCAGCTGTAATACCGTGATATTCTACTTTATCTTCAAAAAAAGATATACCCAATATCAATTACATGCTATCCAAATGCTTCCCTCGTTATCTTGAAGAAGATATTCCATACAAAAAATGCAATTTCCCCCCAGGTGTTGCGTAATATAGTTCAATTTATAATGATTGATTAATGTAGTAATATTAAGCAATGTCTGAAAATGAATCGTTGAACAATAAATCATACCACTTTATTTTAATCGCCCTTTCTACTTTATTAGTATTTGCCTCTTTATTCATCTTCAGACAATTTGATAATAACAGACTTACAAACTGGAACTGGGCATTTGCCGGTGTTGATGTATCGTTCATATCCCTTCTTCTGCTAGTAGGAATATTAGTTGCCTATGTTTTATCAAAATCATCGTTCCTTGAGCACCACCCTAGGACCAGTTTGATCCTCCTTTCATTTTTAGTATGCATTCCCTTCTGGAAAGAGCCGGAAGTAGTTGTAGATGCTTCAAGATATTTTACGCAAGCCAAACAGTTAAAAGAATACGGTATATATTATTTTCTGACGGAGTGGGGAAATGGTATTAATGCGTGGACAGACTTGCCTTTGTTGCCTTTTGTATATGGTTTGATCTTTAAATTTTTTGGGGAAAACAGAGTTATTATACAGCTGTTCAACTCTATCCTGTTTTCGATGACTATCTTATTCACTTACTTGACAGGAAAAGTCCTCTGGAGTGAGAAATTGGGGTACAGTGCCGGACTCCTCTTGCTGGGTATGCCTTACCTGCTGCTACAGCCACCACTTATGCTCGTTGATATCGCTACAATGTGTTTTCTTGCTTTTACTGTCTATGCATTTATTATGGCTTTAAGAAAAGGAAATGCCTGGATCTTTATCTCCTCAATCTCAATTTTTCTTACTGTCTTTTCAAAGTATTCAACCTGGATGTTACTCTCGGTATTGGTTGTTATATTTTTGGTTTGTTTATTTCATAACGTCGGACGACAAATGTCGAACAACGCACGACAAACATATCTGTTCAGGGGAGTTTCCATAGCTGTTATCACCGTAATAGTTACAGGGATTGTTATCTTCCTTAAATTCGATGTAGTTTCTGAGCAAATATCGCTACTGATGACATACCAGAAACCTGCTCTTAAAGGATGGAGTGAGAGTTTTATATCAACATTCTTTTATCAGATACACCCTTTTTTAACTCTTGCAGCCATTTACTCTGTTTATGATGCATGGAAAAAAAGAGACTTTAAATACCTGATAATATTCTGGCTGGTACTTATCATCATTCTCCTGCAGATCAAAAGAATTCGCTATATACTTCCCATATTTCCAATGATCTCACTAATGGCCGCTTATGGAATGCAGGCAATAAAGAACAGCGAATTGAGAAAATTTATTGTTTACTCAGCAGTGACTTCATCACTGGTGATAGCGCTGTTTGTGTATCTGCCTTTTTTGCAGAAAATGAGTGCGGCAAATTTCATGAGTGCAGGCAAATACCTGAACTCCCTGAATGCTTCGGTTGTAAAGGTTGTGACCATACCTTCAAAAACATCAGCAATGAATCCGGCAGTATCTGTTCCGATTCTGGATTATTTCACAGAAAAAAATATCTATTACGATTACAAAAAGACAGATCCTCCAGGCAATGTGAAAATGTCCCCTCTGAGATTTACATGGACCTATGAAAATCCTGAATATTACAAAACTGCAATAAGGGATAATCTGCTTGATAACAATCCGGTTGTTATAATAACTTCAGGACAGAAAGAGGCCATCCCTGAATATATAAAAGAACAAATAACGGGCTACAGTAAAGTTACGAAGTTTGATATATCAACATATTTCTTCCGATATAGTCCGGCTGTTATTATTTATCAGCCATAGAGGAATGACTGAATTAGTAGTCTGTTCGTTTAGGGACTAACAGTAATTACAGCTGTCCCAATTGGGACAAGATCCCCCCCCCGTTTACAAGCAAAAACTCTTAATTTCAATGCCTTACCTCATGGCATAGGGTTTGCTTAGTTAATGTCATCACCATCGAAAAGCTCTCATTATAAAGGAGGAACTTAATTGAATGAAGCGGCAATGAAAAAAAAGATATGGGCACTTGGAATAGTATTGTTCTTTGCTGTGATCAGTATTTCAACTTATGCCTATAACGAATATTACCTTTATCTATCTGCCTATCTATGGTTTGGCTTTATTTATGGGATGTGTCTGCAATATGGGAGGTTCTGTTTTGCCTCGGCATTCAGGGATCTTTTTGCTGTAGGGGTTCCGAGGATGGTTGTAGGTATAATGATTGCCGTAGTCCTTTTTGCTTTAGTTTCGGCCTTTGTAACTGCAACGGGTATAAGCACGTTCCATTCTTCCCCATATGGTATCCATTCGGTTATTGCAGGTTTCATTTTCGGGGTGGGGATGGTGTTTGCCGGGGGCTGCGCATCAGGTTCGCTGTACAAAACCGGTGAAGGCAGCGGTACGGCTCTGCTCGTTGTTTTATCTATAAGCATTACCCAGTCGACATTTGTGGATATAGGAGGCTGGATGAACAAGCTTGTCCCCGCGTCATGGCATGAGTCGGCCATGGCCAAAGGTCTTCCGGAACGCATCAATGTAGGAGACGGCTGGGTCGACCAGTATCTTGCTGGTTATGTATGGGACCAGCCTATTACTACATATGCAGAGGCACTAAATTTGACCAAAGAATCCTTTTTCGGCGCTTATTTCGGAAATGTCCTGATAGGTGTTGTAATTCCTGCGTTAGTGCTTCTAACAATTGTTTACTTCTTATACGCTAAAAAGCGCGTTCTGAAAGAGGTAATCGAACAAAAAATGGGCAATATAAGCTTGAGAGACAACTTTGCCGGATTCTGGAAAATGATAATTTCATCCAAAAGAACAGCTATTGCAGGTCTGATCCTGGGTATAGCCTGCGGTCTTCAGATGTTTGTTATTGAGGGACTCCGCATCAAATACGGCATAAGAAATGCCGGTGAGATCCTACAGAGGATAGGCGCTGACTATGGTCTCTCTATACGAGGTACAGTCTTTGACCCCGGTTACTGGTATGTGACTACACAGGAGGCGCAGTGGGTAGGATGGGGCATGCAGAAGCTTGGCTGGGACAATATGGATAATATTTTCTTCGGCTACATCAATGGTATTCCCAATCCTGCGCTTAATCCTGCTGACTGGATGTCGCTCGCACTTATAGGCGGAGCTGCTGTCATGGCGCTTCTGAACAATGAATTCAAGTTTAAAAAGCCTACGAGAGAGCTTGCCATGTGGGCAATTATAGGTGGCGCTCTGATGGGCATAGGTTCAAGGCTTGGTCTTGGATGTAACATAGGGGCCTTTTTTGTAAGGGTGGCAAATGGCGATCCTGCCGGTTGGCTGTTTGGTCTTGGTATGATTGGCGGCGCATACATAGGGGTGAAGTTTTTTAACTGGTGGACCGAGAGGCAGATGGCCAAGGAGATGGCTTCTCTGGAAATTTAACTATGGAATTAAACAAACAGGAGGATAGCACACTATGGCTGTAAAATTTGATAAAAAGAGTGATGGTACTTATACACTGGATTGCCAGGGTTATGTATGCCCTCATCCACAAATTTACACAAAGAAAATGCTTGAAAAAATAGGCACCGGTGATATACTGGAAGTGATATTCGACAACCCATCATCTTCAGAATCGATTACTGAAATGCTGAGTGGTTCCGGCAACGAAATACTAGATACAAACGTTGCAGATGGAAAATATATTTTCAGAATAAAGAAAGGATGATAACTATAGCCCTGAAGGTCTGTCGGAGGCAATCATGAAACATGTTTTTGGAATAATAATTCTTATCGTCACTTTATTTATAGGGTTTTTGCTTGGATATAGCATACCGCCTTTCATTCATGCAGGTGTTTTCAGTGACAGGGCAGAAAAAGGGGTGGAAGTTGTTATTGATGAGAATCTGGAAAAATTCTATGAAGACTTATACAAGGATAATGAAGATGAAGAATAATCGGGACCCAGTGTTAAAAAAGGAGGAGCATTCATGGACAAGCGCATGATACTGATTACTTTCCTTTGCCTGATCCTTGCGTTTATGTACGGCTATATTAATTCGTACTCCTCAGGCATTCAGCCGGGATATTTTGAAAAAGCCGAAGCACCTGCCTATGGCGTAGGTGGAGGAGACACATTGGGGGCAGGAATGGATGAGGAGTTTCAGAAATACCTGAAAGAACTAAACCTTGAGGAAGATGATGACTAAACTCCCCGGAAAGGAGAAAAAGTACCATCATTTCATTGTGTTAATGAGTTAACCCTAAATAAGGAGGTGTTATTATGAGAAAAAGATTAATCATTATGTTTGTAAGTGCCGCCCTTATGCTGGCATTTACAAATATGTCTATTGCAGCGCAATGGGCAAACCCGGAGCTGCTATTATCAGCAAAACAGCTAAAAGGGAAAATCGGTAATCCCGACTGGGTAATACTCGATTGCAGAAAGCTCAAAAATTATGCAAAGGGGCATATCCCGGGGGCTATCAGCATCGGCAAACAGTGCAAGAAGGCGCTCAGAGACAAGACTTCGAGAGTATGGCGGGACACATCAAAGTACGAAAAACTCTTTGGAAAGGTCGGGATAGGTAATGATAGCCATGTCGTCATATACGGCGAACATATCAAGACAGATACCATGAAGGACACAACTGTTGCATTCTGGATACTTGAATACCTGGGTCACGATAAAGTACATATGCTTAATGGCGGCATAGATGCCTGGATAAATGAGGCTTACAGCCTGGATAACAAGCCAACAATATTGAAGTCTAAAACATTTAAAGCCAACGTGGTCAACAGCAGATATGCAACAACAGACGAGATGGCAGACATAGCAACCGGCAATAAAAAAGGGGTACAGGTTATCGATGCCAGGACTGCAAAAGAGTTTAAAGGAGCTGACCAGCGATCTCTCAGAGCAGGCCGTTTTCCTAACACTACCATCAATGTTTCGCATAAGGATACCTTTGACCAGACAAAAGACCGTGAAACAGGCAAAATGAAAGACAACGGTTATCTGTCTCCGGATAGAGTTGCCGGCTTCTATAAATCTCTTGACAAGAACAAACGGACAATAGGCTTTTGTCAGACAGGTACACGCTCGACACTTACCTATCTGGAACTGAGACTGCTTGGGTTCAAAGACCCTGCAAACTGGGACGAGTCATGGAGAGTCTACGGCTCACATTATAATGCCTTCCCGATTGAAAACGAGCAGTGGTTTGACTTCAACAGGATGAGGAAAGCTGAGAAGAAGATCAAAAAACTTGAGAAAAAACTTACAGCATTAGAAGAAAAAGCAAAAGAAGGCGAAGAAAAGAAGTAACCTGTTATCAGAAAGAAGACGCCGGCTCTAATATGCCGGCGTCTTCCTTTATTTTTCATTTCAATCAGACATCTAAGGAGCGTAGCTATGAATAAGATATTGATTGCAGTTGATGGCACTAAGGGTACACAGGAAATGTTTGGTAAGATCGTGAATATATGCAAGTGTATGAACCCCGAACAAATAATACTGATTTACGTTGAAAAGTTTGAAGGCAGCTCTTTGATGGATGAAATGCTTGGTGAAGGTGAACTTTCTACACTAAGGGAAGAACTTGAAGGGACGGAATATAAGAAAGCTCTCGACATGAAAGCAGATAAAATTCTTGGTTATTACAAAAACCTTTTGCAGAGCAAGCCTCCAACGCCGGAAGTAAGAACAGTTATAAGATCAGGTCATCCCGCGGAAGAGATTATCAATGGAGCTAAAGAAGAGGGAGCAGATCTTATTATTGTCGGGACGAGGGGAAAAAGAGTCGGGAGATTTTTTATCGGCAGTGTCAGCCGTGAGGTCGTCAACAGTGCGGAAGTTCCGGTTCTGCTGGTTAAGTAGTGTCTGTCCTGTTCTGATTCCTGTCGCTGAATGCATGGAAACCAATGTCTGAAAAGAAAGAAAAAAGTGCAATAATACTGGAACAGGAAGAGAAATTTGCCATTACACTTGCCACTCAAGTTATCAACAAACCTCAACTCAGCCTCTGGATGATTTTAATTCCGATTTTTTTTGTTTTTTATTTTAATAATCTTGCTAAATACAAAAAAGGCTGCAAACAATTCGCCGAGAACTATGTTATCGACAATAAGCGTGCGCTGAATGAAGCAGTTGAGGTGGTTAACAGAGGAAGAGAACCTGATATCAATGCACTGGCAGATCTGCCAAATATAAGCAGTAATGCCCGGGGGAAAAAGGCAAACATTCTTGCAATCCTTGTAGAGCACTATACGATTTTACTGAAATCAGATGGAGAAGATTTCTCCTCTCTAATACGTGCCGCGTATGGCACTCTTACA
>CAZVHL010000043.1:0-10768 GCA_964626925.1 uncultured Nitrospiraceae bacterium | reverse complement strand
TCTTATTCTTAACATCAACATTAAAATACTTTATTGCGTGTTCAAGCTTAATCCCGCCACGGCTTACATATGGCATTTTGCTTTTCACCGTCAAAATATCATCCTGTTTAACTAATGTGCCTGCCTTGTCTACTACAATGCCGTTTACAAGTATCTTCCCGCCCATAATCAAAGCCTTTGCTTTTTCCCTGCTTTCAACAAGACCATTTTCGAACAGCCGTTTATCGAGACGGATCTTTTGAGGTTTGCCTGCCATAATTATAAAATAACAAATAGTAGTGATGAATGGATAAATTCAGGGAAATTCTGGATTTATTCAGTAATAAATTTCAGAAAGAGTTAGTTATTCGTCGGCAGAGTTTTGGATCTGCCTGCTTTTCTACCGAGCAGATCAAGTGCAGTTTTTGCTATGCCCTCTGAATCCAAACCCAGTTTTTCCCGAAGCAATGCCTGTGGTCCCTGTTCAATAAACTTATCAGGAAGACCTATTATTTTGAATTTAATTTTTCCAACACCGGCTTTTGTGAGTTCTTCCAGTACAGCACTTCCAAAGCCTCCTGCTGCTGCGTTTTCTTCAACTGTAATGATATTTCTGATCTCTTTTGCATGGCTGAGTATTAAATCAGTATCAAGCGGTTTAACAAACCTTGCGTTTATCACACAAGCGTTAATGTTTGCTTCTGAAAGGAGTTGTGAAGCAGCAACCGCAGGATTCACTGTGTTACCAATTGCTATTATCAAAACATCATTCCCTTCTCTAAGGATTTCAGCCTTGCCTACAGGAACAGGCTCCAGTTCACCATTGATTTCACTGTCTGCTACAGATCCTCTCGGATATCTTATCGCAATAGGCCCTTCATGTAATACCGCTGTCTTAAGCATAGACCTGAGTTCATAACCGTCTTTCGGAGCCATTACAACCAAATTTGGTATATGTCTCAGGAATGAAAGATCAAATGTGCCGTTATGTGTTGGTCCATCGTCACCGACTATGCCTCCCCTGTCTATCGCAAAGATGACAGGAAGGTTTTGCAGGCATACATCATGAACGATTTCGTCATATGATCTCTGCAAAAAAGTTGAATAGACAGCCACCACCGGTTTTAATCCCTGTGTTGCAAGACCTGCAGCAAAGGTTACGGCATGTGGCTCTGCTATGCCAACGTCGTAAAAACGTTTTGGAAAGGCTCTGACAAACTCTGATAAGCCAGTGCCTTCTGTCATTGCGGCGGTAATGGCAACTATGCGGTCATCATCCCTGGCAAGTTGCGTCAGGCAATGTCCAAAAATATCGCTGTAGGATTTATTTGATGATGGATGCTGCTGTCCTGTTTCGATGTCAAAGGGACCAACGCCATGAAATATGCCAGGGTTTTTCTCTGCCGGCTCATACCCTTTCCCTTTTTTTGTAATAGTATGAATCAGAACCGGACCCGGAAAATCTTTAAATCGATTGATGGTTTCGATGAGTATATCAATTTTATGTCCGTCTACAGGCCCAACATATTCAAACCCCAACTCTTCAAATAACTGCCCGGGAACAAAGAAGCCTTTTACCGTATCTTCTGCTCGCTGTGCTATCTTGAGAACAGGTTCGCCAACTTTCGGGATCTTTTCTAATAATATTTTAGTTTCTTTTTTGAACTTTGTGTACAGATCTCCCATCATTATTTTTCGCAGGTAAGCTGATAGAGCGCCTACATTAGGGGATATGGACATTTCATTATCATTCAGTACTACAATAATATCTTTTTTTAAGTGTCCGGCATGGTTTAGTCCCTCAAAGGCAAGACCCGCGGTCAGAGCGCCATCACCAATTACCGCTATGACCTTGAACGTTTCTTTGTTCTGATCTCTTCCCTCGAGAATTCCAAGGGCAGAGGATATTGATGTTGAACTGTGGCCTGTTCCAAAAGCATCATGCGGGCTTTCTGAAATTTTTGGAAATCCTGAGATACCACCATGCTTTCTAATTGATGAAAAAGATTTAAATCTTCCGGTGAGCAATTTGTGAGCATATGATTGATGACCAACATCCCAGATTATCTTATCTACCGGCGAATTGAAAACGTAATGCAAAGCGATAGTGAGATCAATCGTGCCGAGATTGGACGCCAGATGTCCCCCATTAGTTGCGACTGTTTCGATTATTATTTCTCTTAGTTCCTGTGACAGTTCTGTCAGTTCATCGACTGAGAGACTTTTTAAATCATCTGGACTATTTACCTTTTTAATTATCATAGCGACACTCTAATTATGTCTGGATAAAATATATTTGGCAATCTCAGCTAATGGTTCGCCTTTTTTATTTAAGACTCTGATAGCTTTTAAAGAATCGTTTATTAAGTCTTCAGCAATTTTATATGACCTGTTTAACCCGAATATCGAAGGATATGTATTTTTGCCTCTTAAATCATCAGCTCCGGTTGTTTTGCCCAGTGCTTTTTTTGTTCCTGTTATATCAAGAATATCATCTACAATCTGAAAAGCAAGTCCTATTTTTTCACCATATTCACTAAGTGCCTTGAGCCTGGCAGGAGAGGCTCCGGCCATTATGGCGCCTATACGTACCGAAGACTTTATAAATGTTCCTGTTTTGTGAGAGTGGATATACAAAAGGTCTTTTTTGCTGGCTTTTTTGCCCTCGAATATCAGGTCAACTGCTTGCCCGCCGACCATGCCCTCAGGTCCGCAGGCTAATGTCAGCTCATTGATTACTTTAATCAGTATATTGGAATCAGCCCTTGTCCTGGTAATGATATTGAAGGCATCGGTCAGCAGCGCATCACCTGCAAGTATTGCGATAGCTTCTCCGAATACCTTGTGAGTTGTAGGTTTGTTCCTTCTGAAGTCATCGTTATCCATTGCAGGGAGGTCATCGTGTATTAATGAATAAGTATGAATAAGCTCAAGTGAGGCGGCAACAGGCAGTATGCTGCCTGATTTGCCTCCAATTGCACTGTAACTCGCAATACACAAGATAGGTCTGACTCTTTTTCCACCGGCCATGAGTGCATATGCCAATGCATCACTTAATTTAGCGGGACACTCTTTATGTTTCTTTTTTTGGGCGACATACTTTCTGAGAAAACCATCAATTCGTTTCTTTTTCTGATTTAAATAGAGATTAAGATTCATGTTTGATAGCTTGTAAAGGGTATAATTTTTTTCTGTTCAGGAATCAATAATGCAATATTATACAAAATATATTGTATATTTGGGACAGTGTACAGCAAAAAAGATAGGGGACGTGAATTTAATTTGCCTTCAAAAAGAGAAGCGCGGTGATTTAATCAAAAAGTTGAATTGATCTTCAAGAATAGCTTTGATTACAGGGAGGTTAAACTACATTTGTGAATGCTTCAACGACTTTTGGGTCGAACTGCATTCCTGACCCTGTTTTGATTTGATTTATTGCGATTTTCTTACTTAAGGCCTTTCTGTATGGCCTATCTGAAACCATTGCGGTATAACTGTCTGCTACAGCAAGCACTCTCGATATAAAAGGGATTTTGTTCCCCCTTAATCCTGATGGATATCCTGTTCCGTCATAGTTTTCGTGATGGTGAAGGACTATATCTTTTACTTTTTCATCATGCTCTAACGAATCAATTAATTTGACTCCCGGGAAGGGATGTGTCTTGATAATCTTTTTTTCAATGTCAGAAAGCTTCGTGGATTTCAAGGTTATATTCTCATCAATTTGAGTTATGCCAAGATCATAAAGCTTTGATGAATACACCGCTAATTTAATTTCATCTTCAGCCTTATCCATATTCTGCATTATGTTGAATACCAGGTCAGTAACATGCCCGTTTTTCTTTTTATACAGCTTTTCAGCATTTAAAAGGGCTTCGATTTCCTTAACTATGGTCTTGAATCCATTTGTTCTCATATCAATCTTTTGTATTTTTCTGATCATGTGAGAAAGCCTGTCTGCGATTACTGAAGCCAGATAAAGGTCTGTGATGTTAAAATCAGCTCCGTCTGATTTATTAGTGAGATTCAGAACACCGATAGTTTTCTTGTTCAGGATTATAGGCAGACACAATAATGATTTCACATTGTACTGAGGCCTGTTTTTCTTCCTGATTCGCGAGTCTTTTGCTATGTTTTTTATAAATAAAGGTTTACTCTCTGCAGCTACCCATCCAGATATACTGTCACCGACTTTAACGCTGGTTTCTCTCATGATTTTTTCATCAATGCCGATAGCATTTCTTATAGTGAGTGTATTTGTTGCACTATTGATAAGCATGAGAGAGCATCTGTGCAGGTTCATTGATTCGCTGATAAATGAAAGCAACAGATCTGTCATTTCATTCATTACTGCATTGTGATATTCAATCCGGCTCATGGGAAAAGTTAATTGAATTGACAGACCTCTTTGAGTATTAACTACATCAATTGTCCCCTTGTGCATGTCGACAGTCTTTTTTGCAAGGTAAAACTTCAATTTATCTTTATCAGCATCGATTCCGTACCATGCTGAGCGTTCATCAAAAAAAAGAGGTAACGCGGTATCAGGTATTCCCCCTCCCTTTACAAGGAAAGTAATCTTAACAGCTTTTTTTATGCTTTTGACTCGAATTTCCATCTCGTGACCGGGCTTTGAATACTTGGCAAGACCATCAATAATGTTTATTACTGAATGCAATATAGATGTTTTTTCACCTATGATATCCGGAATAGATTCGGAGTCAATAATTTTCATAGAGGTGTTTTTGGTGGCAAGCGCATCTCTGACAATCCTGGTTGCAATTGCCTCATCCAGTATATCCTTCAGACTTAAAACCTTTTTGTTATGCATTATATCCCGGTTATCAAGGCGATAGAAATCGAATAGTTCATGAAGATGATTTATAAGATTATCAGTTTCATCAGATAATATATCAATAAATTCATCCTGCTCTATTTCCAGTGGCTTTTTCCCTTTCAGATAATACAAAGCACCCTTCAGAGAATTTAAGGGGGTTCTCAGTTCATGAGCTATTTTTGCGATAAACTCTGTCCTTACTCTGTCGGTATTGATCAGCTCCTTATTACTCTCGTCAAGCGCTGCAGCGGTTGAGCGCAATTCGGATATTAAACGGACCTGCTCCAAGGCGATAGCCGCCTGATTTGCAAGGATGTTTATTAAATCAAGTTCATCTTCTGTAAAGGGAGTTCCGCTGATTTTATTATTGATATTAATAACACCAAGTAGTTTGTCCTTCATTAATATGGGGCAACAGATAAATGATTTGGTGCTGTATTTTCCGTTCTGCTTCTTATTGATTTGTTTACTCTTGTTGATGTCTTTAACAAGTAGGGGGTTTTTATCCAGTGCGACTTTTCCGCATATATAATCACCGACTTTAACTCGTATTGTCTGCATGATTTCAGTATCTATCCCTCTGGCTGCATTAACTATGAGGTCTCCATGCCTGTCAAGAAGAAGAATAGATCCAGTTCCTGATTTTGTATAGCTGAGGGCTAGATCAAGTATTAGATTGGTTATGGAATCAAGACTGCTGGTTGAAGTTATAGCGCTTGAAATCTCTTTAATAATTAAGATTTTTTCTTTAAGAATAGTGTTGCTGTCTGGATGAGTCCTATTTTTCAAAATCCCCCCCGGATTGCACATCAATATATAGGGTTATTATCTAAGACATTAATCCGTATAAATATAAGCAAATTTCTTGCCAAATTTGTAACATATTGAAATATTTAAAGAATATAATTCCAAGACTTTAAATTATATCTTAAAGTCGGATTTCCTTACACTTGGAGCAACATAATTCTTCAATATCAGATAAATTGTGTCGGGTTTCCTTACATAGAGTTTTTTATTAAGAAAAATAATAATATAAATAAATGAGTTGGAGGATCGAAAATCTTGACACTTAGTACTTTATTGTCTGAGAGAGCTGACAGGGAACCAGACAGCGTCAGCATAAAATTTGAAGACAGGAAAGTTTCGTATTCTGAAGCAAATAGATTGGTAGACCTTTGTGCCGGAGGGCTTAGTTCTATTGGAGTAAAGCCTTGCGAGCGTGTTGCGATCTTAATGCATAACTGTCCTGAATATATAATTGCTTATTTTTCTATCATTCGGACAGGTGCTATAGCAGTACCAATCAACACTTTTCTGATTGCAGGGGAGATTTCATATATTCTCAGTGACGCTGGATGTAAGATTCTTATTTACGATGAGTCGTTTTCATATTGCATAGATGATATCAAGAAAAATATTACCGGTCTGAACGCGCTGATTTTTGATGATATTCCGCAGCTTCATTCAAATTCTCACAATGGCTCTGATAATGATACTGCCGTACTATTGTATACATCAGGCACTACAGGATTTCCTAAAGGGGCGATGCTGACCCACAGGAATCTCATAACCAATGTAGAGGCATGCAGTAAAGTCATGGAGTTGTCACGTCGGGACAGGATACTGCTTTTCCTCCCTTTATTTCATTCATTTACTTTTACAGTTTGCGTATTACTTCCCATATACACCGGAGCAACTATTGTTTTGTTAAAATCAGTCAAACCGTTTTCGAATGTTATAAGAAGTATCCTTATGGACAGGATCACTTTTTTTGTTGCAGTTCCTACGATCTATAATATTTTGTCCAGAAAAAGGATGTCATTTATTCTTAGGTGCCTGTTCAGGGTATTCGTTAATATCAGGGTATTTGTATCAGGAGCTTCTGCATTGCCTGAGAAAACCATTCATGAATTTGAGAAAAAATTTAAAGTTCCTTTGATTGAGGGTTACGGACTTACCGAGGCTTCACCTGTTGTTGCGGTAAATCCTCTTCATGGAGTTAGAAAGCCTGCTTCTGTGGGTCCCCCGGTAGCAGGAGTTGAAGTGGCGATTGTAGGAGATGATGGAAAGAGAATGTCTGTTGGTGAAACCGGTGAACTCATTGTCAAGGGTGGTAATGTGATGAAGGGCTACTTTAACAAGGAGAAGGAAACGAGAGAGGTGCTAAAAGATGAATGGCTTTACACCGGGGACATGGCAAGAATTGATGATGATGGATATATTTTCATAGTTGACCGCAAGAAAGATCTTATTATAGTTGATGGTATGAATATATATCCCAGACAGGTTGAAGACATTGTACTTCAACATGAATCAGTAGAAGAGTGTGCAATGGTAGGGATACCGGATGGCAGGGGCTCTGAAATAACTATTCTTTTCATTAAAAAGAAGGAGGGGGTTAATGTAGATGAGGGAGATATGAGAAATTACCTGAGAGATCGTGTGGCACGTTATAAGATACCAAGGAGAATAATTATTATCGATGAATTCCCGAAAACAGCAACAGGCAAGATCAAAAAGGCTGAATTAAGGAAGTGGAAGAGTTAAGCCAGATTAATTTCATCAACAAATTTACACCTGCATTCTAATTAAAATTGTTAATTAATATATCGATGAATCGTATATTCTGTTTGAACTTATAGTGTTTAATTGGATATCATATAATCTGTGAAAGCTATTATTCTAAGTGGTGGAAAAGGAACCCGCCTGAGACCTCTTACTTATTCCGGGGCAAAGCAGCTTGTGCCTGTGGCGAATAAGCCGATACTTTATTACTGTATAGAAAATATAGTTGGGGTTGGGATAAAAGAAATAGGCATTATTATAGCTCCTGAAACAGGACAGGAGATTAGAGACGCTGTAGGTGATGGAAGCCGCTGGGGCATAAATATAAAGTACATTGTTCAGGATGTTCCGGGTGGACTGGCACATGCTATTAAGACGGCAGATTCTTTTCTTGCTGATTCTCCTTTTGTCATGTATCTGGGTGATAACCTGATCGGGTCGGGAATAGATAAATTTGTTAATGATTTTAATAACAATTCGCCAGATGCATTAATTCTCCTTAAAGAAGTGGACAATCCAAGTCAGTTTGGTGTTGCGGATGTATCAAAAGAGGGCAGGGTGCTTAAACTCATAGAAAAACCCGAAGTGCCTCCTTCAAATCTTGCACTAGTCGGGATATATATTTTTTCACCAGGAATACATGAAGCTATTGCCAGAATTAAGCCTTCTAAAAGGGGGGAACTGGAAATAACGGATGCTATTCAGGAACTGATAATAATGGGGCGTAACGTGGAAAGTTTTGTTCTTGATGTGTGGTGGCTGGATACAGGGAAGAAAGATGACATGCTCACTGCCAATGCGACTGTACTTGATGAACTGCTTGAGGAGAGCATTGAAGCAGATGTTGACGATAAAAGTAATATACTGGGTCGCGTATCTATTGGTGAGGGATCAGTTATAAAGGAAAGTAAGATTAGAGGACCGGTAGCTATTGGTGAGAATACAATAATAGAAAATTCCTTTATCGGTCCTTATACAAGTATAGGCGATAATGTATCGATTATAAAATCTTCAGTAGAACATTCGGTTATCATGGATGGTAGTGAGATAAAAGATATCGAAAGATTGGAAGAGAGCCTGATCGGTCGAAATGTGAGAATCTTCAGAAATAATATGATGCATAAGGCGTTGAGGCTCATGATTGGTGATGATTCGGTTGTAGAGGTATAGAGAGGGTTTATGAAGCTTTTAGTCACTGGGGGAGCAGGATTCATAGGATCAAATTATATCAGATATGCATTGTCTGCCCATCCTGATTACCATATTGTAAATCTTGATAATCTTACTTATTCAGGCAATCTTGAAAATCTTAAAGACATTGCATCATCTTCAAGATATGCGCTTATTAAGGGAGATATATGTGACAGTAATATACTTAATGGAGTAGAGTTTGATGCGATTGTAAATTTCGCGGCAGAGAGCCATGTTGACCGGAGCATACTTGATGCACAACCTTTTTTGCGTACCAATGTTTTGGGTACCTATAACCTGCTTGAAATTGCAAGGCAGAGAAACTGTACATTTCTGCATGTATCGACAGATGAAGTCTATGGTTCAACTGCTACCGGTTATTTTAGTGAAGAGTCCCACCTCTTGCCTAATAGCCCTTATGCTGCGAGTAAGGCATCATCCGATCTGATTGTGAGATCTTATGTCGAAACCCACAAACTCAAAGCTATGATTACGAGGTGTTCTAACAACTACGGTCCTTTCCAGTTCCCTGAGAAACTCATTCCACTTGTGATACTGAATGCGATTGAAGGGAAGCAGATTCCGATTTATGGTGATGGAATGAATGTGAGGGACTGGATCTATGTACTGGATCATTGTAAGGCCATTGATATGGTGCTGCACAATGGAAATGCTGGTGAAACATACAATATAGGGTCAAGAAATGAGAGACCGAATATTGATATAGTGAAAATGTTATTGAAAAAAGTTGCGGAGAATCTCGATCTAAGTGAGGATGAGTTGTTTAAATTGATTATTTATGTGGATGACAGAAAGGGTCATGACAGAAGATATGCGATAGATCCTGCAAAGATAGAAAAAGAGGTTGGGTGGAAACCTGATACTGAATTTGAAAAAGGCATCACTGACACTGTGAAGTGGTATATATCTAACAAACAATGGTTGAAGGGGATTATATCGGGTGAATATATGCAGTATTATAACACTCAGTATGGTGAGAGGCTGGAAAATTGAAAATTGCGTTGACCGGTTCGGACGGTATGCTTGGACACGACATCGTTACTGTATTTAACGATGATACAGACCTCATTAACTTCACAATAAATGATTTTGACATTACCGATCTCGACAAATCCTTATCAATAATCAGGAAAGCAAAGCCTGACTATTTGATTCATACAGCTGCATATACTGATGTGGATGGCTCTGAGCAGGATCCTGAAAAGGCATATTTTATAAATGGACTCGGAACGAGAAATATTGCTATGGCGTGTGAGGAAATAAAATGTCCGATTATTTATATAAGTACAGATTATGTCTTTGATGGCATGAGTGAAGTACCTTACAGTGAATGGGATTTGCCGGCACCTATCAATAAATATGGACTTTCCAAGCTCATTGGAGAACAGTATGTGACAAGTCTGACAAACCGGTTTTATATTATAAGGACTTCATGGCTTTATGGCAGGAACGGGAAGAATTTCGTTGAAACAATAGTGAAACTCCTTTCTGAAAAAGATGAAATAGATGTTGTGAATGACCAGGTTGGATCACCTACTTATACATATGATCTTGCCGAGAAACTGAAAGAGATTATAGGAAAGGGATACGGGATTTATCATATAACTAATTCATCTTCCTGTTCATGGTATGAGTTTGCTTCAGAGATAGCCAGATTGACATCAGGCAAAACAATAATTAAACCAACAACCACAGAAAAATTCGACCTTCCTGCCAGAAGACCTTCTTATTCAGTGCTGGATAATACAATGCTCAGACTTGAAGGCATAAAAGAATTAAGGCATTGGAAAGAGGCGCTTCAGAGTTATATTGACAAGTAGAGGCAATCCCATTAGATTACCTCTACTTGGATATCTGTAATGTAGCTGGATTCTGTTTAAGTAGCTATTCTTTTCTTCCATAAACGCCTTATCCCCAGAGTAACTCCTCCGGTTATAAAGAGCGCTGAACTTATTGGTTCAGGCACAACCGGTAGAGTAGAATCTCCATCTCGTACAGCCCATGCGTAACGTCCGAGATTTTTTGAACTTGTGCCCTGTGATCCGCTACTGAGATTGAATCGATAAGCCCTTGAAGTATCTGAACTGTCTTCCGAGCCTGACCAGTACATATAAGGCCTAACATCTATGAATAGTTCTGGCGTTGAAGATGTAATTCCCTCGGTATAAAAAAGAT
>CAZVHL010000042.1:0-10876 GCA_964626925.1 uncultured Nitrospiraceae bacterium | reverse complement strand
AGGTTGCTTCTTTCAATTTCGAGTTCTTCGGCAGTTTTTGATACGTTCCATCTGTTTTCCTGCAGTTTTTTCAGAATAAAATCTTTTTCAAAATTCTCACGTGCATCGCGCAATGTTTTGTAAATCGCATAATCAGACTTCATACTCTTTACGGGTTGTACGGCCTTTACATCAATAGTATCAGATGGGTTCATTATCACGTAGCGTTCTATAGTGTTCTTAAGCTCTCGTACATTCCCGGGCCAGTCATATTCCACCAGTGCCCGTAACGTTGCTTTACTCACTTTTTTGGCTTTCTGTCCGTACTGTGCAGCAAAATAATTCAAAAAGTAGTTCACTAAAATCGATATGTCGTCCTTTCTCTCTCGGAGTGCAGGGACATACATAGGAATAACATTGAGCCTGAAATATAGATCTTCTCTGAAGTTTGCTTTCTGAATCTCATCCTCAAGGTCCTTGTTTGTGGCGGCGATTATCCTTACATCTACTTTAATTTTCCTGCTGCCTCCTACTTTTTGAAACTCCTGTGTTTCGATTATTCTCAGCACCTTGGCCTGAGTGGCAGGGGACATATCACCTATTTCATCAAGAAATAGCGTTCCTTCATGGGCAAGTTCAAACTTGCCTTTTTTAGTTTCAAAAGCTCCGGTGAAAGAGCCCTTTTCGTGTCCAAATAGTTCGCTTTCGATCAGTTCATGGGGGATTGCTGCACAGTTTACTTCAATGAAATTCTTGTTCTTCCTGTCACTATTGCTGTGCAATGCCCGAGCAACAAGTTCTTTTCCTGCTCCGCTTTCCCCAAAAATCAGGACCCTGCCCATAGAAGCGGCTGCTTTAGATATCTTGTCTTTGAGGTCTATAATTGTTGGGCTCTGTCCCACAATTTCCCATTGCTGAGATATGCTGCTTTTCAGCGCTGTATTTTCCGTTTCAAGTCTCTGCTTTTCAAGCGCGTTTCTGACAAGAACAAGAACTTTTTCCAGTGACAGTGGTTTTTCAAGGAAATCGTAGGCTCCATGTTTGATCGCATCAACAGCTGTATCGATTTTACTGTGACCGGAGATCATTATTACAGGTACAGATCTGTTTTTTTCTTTGATAATTTTCAGAGTATCCATACCATCCATTTTCGGCAACCAGACATCAAGTAAAACAATATCTGGAGAGGTTTCATCAAATTTAGAAATAGCACTTTCACCAGATGAAGCAGTGACAATGCTATATCCTTCATCCTCGAGAATACTGCTCAAGGCATCCAGAATGCTTTCTTCATCATCTACTACCAGAACTGTTGCCTTAGCTGCTCTAGCCATAAGTTAAATTGCCTTTATGGAAAATCATTAAATTATACATCAAATAATAAAAAAGTTATTTGTCATTAGATAAACGTGACCAGCTATTTCTGTCCTACCGGCAACTCAATAATAAACTGGGTTCCCCTGGGCATATTGTCCTGCACTCTGATGTATCCCCTGTGTTTAGTTATTATACTGTTGACAATTGCAAGACCTAAACCTGTCCCTTCTTTTTTGGTTGAGAAATAGGGGAAAAAAAGTTTATCTTTGTCTTCTGCATTAATTCCCAGTCCGTCATCTATCACCTCTATTCTGATTAAATCAAGTGAGGGATAATAATGCGCATTAAACCATATACTTTCTGTTTGAGCCTGAACAGCATTATCTATCAGATTTATTAACGCCATTCTGATCTGTTTCCTGTCAATTTCGATATCAGGAAGGTCATCATCGAATGATGTAATAATCTCAACTTCTTTTGAATTGCTGTAAAGTTCAACTACATCGTTAATAATCGATTTAATGTTTGCAGGTTCAAGATTGATTTTGGGCATTTTGCCGAACCTTGAAAACTCATCAACTAAAGACCTGAGACTGTTTACTTCCTGTACTATTGTCCTGGTTGATCTCTTTATCACTTCTTCAAAATCATCAGCCTTATCATTCCACTTTTTCAGCAGTCTCTCAGCAGATAATCTTATAGGCGTGAGTGGATTCTTGATCTCATGAGCAATCCTCTTTGCTACTTCCTGCCAGGCTAAAGCTCTTTGAGCCATTATGATTTCAGTCAGGTCGTCGAAGACAACAAGGGTTCCGATGAATTTTTTAGTATTATCTTTGATAATCGTCATATAAACTCTGAGATCCATCGGCCTGCCGTTTATATGAATATGTATTTCTCTTTCTACTGAACCGAAACCCTTCTCACCCAGGTGTTTGACCATTGAGCTTAAATCTTCAGATTGCAGGGTTCCCAGGAGCTCTTTATAGATTTTGTTTTTAATACTACTGCGATCTATATTGAGCAATGAACAAGCGGCATTATTAAGAGTGATGATCTTGCCGGAGCGATCGAAGAAGATAACCCCTGTATTTATGCTTTCAAGAATTGACTCCATGCTGAGCCTTTCCCTCTCGGATTCCCGCATTGCTGTTTCCAGGGACTGCTTGCCCTCTTTAACATCATCAAGCATTTTATTGAATGAATTAATTAACAGACCTATTTCATCATCTCGTTTAAGATCAATTCTAAAATCAAGATTACCGTCTGCTACAGTCTCGGTTGCCTCAGCCAGAGACTGAATCGGAACGGTTATACCCTTGGCTATTCGCAGTGATACCCAAAGCGCAAGAAAAATAATAAGCAGGGTGGCAACAGTCAGCATAAGGAAATAGAGAAATCTGATCGGATTTTGCTGTTCTTTAATCTGAGCATACTCATTAAATGCAGTCTGAATAGACTCCATCTTGGTTACAATATCCTGAGGAATAAGTGTTTCAACGACTACAACGCTGAGGATATCTGTTCCATCAATAACCGGAGAGGCCGCTTTAATGATGTCACCCTTATCTGTTGATATAATATCGGTTCCAGAAATGCCCTTAAAGGCTTCGTCTACTACATTTGAACCATCCGTGTGATCAAGGAGATAGCTGTTAATGTCTGCAATCTCTTCTCTTGTTTGAATGTCTTTGCTCAAGAGATCTTTGTTCAATGCCAAGAAAGTTGCGTATTTAAGCGCATTCTGTTTTTCTTTGAAATATAGCGTCTTGGCTATATCCATTGAATCATATACCGGCCTCTGGACTTCCAGGGAAAACCATGTATCGATAGAATTATTGATTAACTGGTTTGAGAGGATAAAAAGAAGTACTGACGGTATCAGAACAAGCCCGAGAAAAGAGACAACAAGTTTGGTCCTGAACTTTGAGCCGATAGCTTTCCGTTTTTTATCAGTATAAACATGAAAAAGGTTTCGTATTACAAAAAATATTAATAATGATAAATATAAGACTATGTTTACGGCTATGAAAATCAATCCTATTTTTATAAGCAGGGAACCATGTTCAATGCCAAGATTGTTCAGGATTGTGCCTGTAACTATCACCCCGGCAAAACTGAATACAAGAAAGCCTAAAATTACTTTCAGGTTTTTCATTTAATCTCTCCGACAAAAAAATGCTGTGATTCTTTGGCCATGGTCATATCTACTTCAGGGACGAGATGGGTTAATAAACCCATTATGGGCAATTGCTCAATGCTTCTGGATTCTACCACGATTCTTATGTAGTAATTAGCCGGCTCAAGACCTTTGGCATTTGCCAGACTTACTGCTCTGACATTAAACATCCAGTCTTTCATTGAACTGAAATCATTAAATTTCTTTTCTGTGAGCGTTACTCCATCAAAAGATGATCCCCAATACTGGTCACGGAGATTATCGTATTTAACAATATTATTGATTTTTTTTGATGCTATGAATTCGTCCGGCCAGAATTTCCAGACACGGATAAGCTCTACTGTAAACACAATTTCTTTTTCTATGCCGGATTTAATAACATTATCAAGCTCAGTGACATTAGTTACTGAAATATTCACAGTGATATTATTATCGATCGTTTTCAGCTCGCCTATAATATCCGGGGAAACAGCGGATGATGATGTGGGTGCACATAATAAATATAGGCCGCAGAGGAAAAGAGGTAGAACTTTATTCATTTATTCATTGGCAATTCAGTGAAAAATTTATTTTGATTATAACATACAGTATAGAGTTAAGATTCTGACGTCTTATATTGTCTGTTTTATCTAACTACGCAATATTAATCATAATTTAAGGCGCTGTAGACATTCATATATTATAATGATAGCATAATGATACATCGCTTCTTGTCAGCAGATTAATGACACTTATTCAGTGAATCTGTTTAAAACCTGAAAGAAATTAGCATTTAATTGTCGATCATATAGAGATATGAAATTAACAATATTTTCCCGGCTGGTTATCGGTTACCTCGCAATATTTATTCTTGCAATGGCGGTAAGTATTTATGCTATTTCACAACTTCGCCAACTCGAGAATGTATCCCGGTCTATCCGAAGCATTGATAATCGCCTGTTATATTATGAGCAGGAGTTGTCTGATGTTCTGATGTCGCTTATGAGGTATGAAAAAAAGTACATTATCATCAGAGATGAAGGATTACATGAGAGTTTTGCTGTTGCCAAAGCGGATTTTGAGAAAAACCTGAGGGAAGTCATGACAGTTGCTGATAGTGATCTTGTTAGAGACTTTCTTAATAGCGTTAAACAGCATTACAAACGATACCAGTCATTGTTTGAAATAGAAGTCGGATATTTAAAGGCTGGTCAGGAATACGCAAGCACCAACTACAGTCAGGAAAAGGAATTGGCTATTAACGGAATAATGGATAACCTTAAGAAACTGAGGACATATAGTCAGAACAGTACATTTCAGAAGATAAACAAGTTTAGTGAGGCTCAAGGTAACGCGAGTAAGGTTGCGATAGTGATGGGTATAATTTCATTGTTTGGCGGAATTATCATTTCTATTTATATTACATTTAACATTACCAAGCCTCTGAATGCTATCAAAAGTAAAACCAATGAAATTGCTAAAGGAAATTTTGGCGAGGATCTTCAGGTTGCTTCCCCTCCAGAAATTACTGAGCTGGCAGTGGCTATAAATTCGATGTGTACAAAACTGGAAGCAACAGATAAAGTGAAATCAGATTTCTTTTCATTAATGTCACATGAGTTGCGTACCCCCCTTACTACTATTAAAGAAGGCACTAATCTCATGATAGAGGGACTGGACAGAGGGAAAGCTACTGAAAAACAGAAAAGGCTTTTGACTATAATAAGTGAGGAAAGCGACCGTTTAATTAATCTTGTGAATTCCTTGATGGACCTTTCAAAAATGGAAGCAGGCATGATGACATATAATTTTACGCGTACAGACATTTCAAATCTGATCAACCAGGTTGCCCGTGAAATAGAGCCTCTGGCTGAGACAAAGCATATTGTCATTAAAACAGAAACGGACAGCAGATTGCCGCTAATAAAAATTGACAGGGACAGAATACTGCAAGTGTTAAGGAATTTGATAGGGAATGCCGTAAAATTTTCTCCGGAAAAAAGTGCAGTGAAGGTCAATTCTGATACCATAGAGCAAGGAGTTAATGTTTCGGTATCAGATTCTGGAGGAGGCATACCAGAGGAAAGCCTCTCAACGATTTTCAATAAATATGAGCAGGTATTTAATGAAGGGTCCAATAAAATAAAAGGGACGGGTTTAGGCCTGTCTATTGTTAAACATGTAATAGATGCTCATGGAGGTAAGATTTGGGTCGAAAGCACTATGGGGCAGGGCAGTGTATTCAAATTTGTTTTGCCTGTATAATTTTTCTGCTGGTTTCCGGTTGTGCCACTTTGGAGGGAATAAAAAACAGGCATGTTGCCAGCAAGCAGCTTGCAAGAAGTCAGATGCTCCTTGCAGTTGGTGACTACGAAGGAGCTTTAAGTGAGATTTGGGAAATTCAATCCATTGTTAATGATGGTTATCCCGGGGATGAGGCGGTTTTTAATATTGCGCTCATTTATGCACACCATGATAACCCGAAAAAGGATTTTGCCAAATCACTTGAGTACTTCCATGAACTTATCAAAAATTATCCCCAGAGCCCGCTGCTTGAGCAGGCAAAAATCTGGATTGGTGTGCTGGAAGACATAGAGAAGTCTGAAATAAAATTTCAGAAAAAAAGAAATAATCGACTGGTATCAAATGTTCGTCTGCTTCGCGGGCAGAAGTTTCTTTTAAATGGCGAATACGAGAAAGCTCTGAAAGAAAACCGGCAGGTCCTCGAAATGTCAGTGAAAAGTCCCCTTAGGGACCGTGCCCTCTTTAATATTGGATTAGTGTATGCTCACTATGACAATCCTGATAAAAACTATAAAAAGTCTCTTGGTTATTTTACAAGGCTGATCAAAGAACATCCTGACAGCTCGTTACTCGGTCAGGCCAGAATATGGCAAAGCGTGTTGAATGTTATTGAAGGGGCGAAACAGGTAGATATAGAGATCGAAAGAAAGAAAAAAGAGCTGCAAAGATAGTTATGGCAAAGAATAAGGAACGAATACTGGTAGTTGATGATGATGAGAATCTCATTGAAGTAATCAGGATGCGACTTGAATCAGCAGGCTACAAGGTTGTTGCAAAATTAAAAGAAGAAGATGCTATCGAAGCGGTCAAGAATATGCCATTTGATATATGTATTTTGGATCTGCAACTTTCAGATAGCGATGGGATATCGCTTATGGAGAATTTTCATAAAATCAATCCTGGTCTTCCTGCTATCATACTCACTGCTTACGGAAGTATCGAAAGTGCTGTTGATGCTATGAGGAGAGGAGCTTATAGTTATCTTACAAAACCATTTGACCCGCGTGAACTTCTTTTCCAGATCGAGAAGGCGCTGGACAATAAGAGGCTCTTTTCCGAGGTCAAGCGGCTACAGGGGCTTCTGAAAGAAAAATATGACTTTACTAATATCATTGCAAATAGCGAAAAAATGCAGAGAGTGCTGGAGCAGGTGTCTCGAATTGCCAAAACAGATTCTACGGTGTATATACATGGCGAAAGCGGTACAGGCAAGGAACTTATTGCAAGGGCCATTCATCTGGCAAGTGAGAGAAAGGATAATTTCTTTGTAGCAATAAATTGTGCTGCCCTCCCTGAAACTTTGCTCGAAAGCGAACTTTTTGGTTATGAAAAGGGGGCATTTACAGGCGCAGTGCGAAGCACTAATGGTCTGTTTACCCAGGCCCATGAGGGCACGATGCTCCTGGATGAAATCGGTAATATGCCTCTATCAATCCAGGCAAAAATGTTGAGGGTGCTTCAGGAAAGGCAGTTTTATCCTGTTGGAGGCAAAACACCGGTCGAGGTGAATGTCAGGGTAATTGCAGCGACTAATAAAGATCTCGAAATTGAAGTAAAGGAGGGGCGCTTCAGGGAAGACCTCTTTTATAGAATTCATGTTATACCGCTTAACCTGCCCCCTCTCAGGGAAAAGAAGGAGGACATCCCTCCTCTGGTTGATTATTTCCTGGAGAAATTCAACAAGAAAATGAGAAAGAAAGTGAAGGGTCTGACACCACAGGCGATTCAGAAACTGATGATCCATAACTGGCCGGGGAATGTGAGGGAGTTGGAGAACACTATTGAATTTGCGATGGCCATGACTCAGCATGACGTAATTAAGGAAGAACTTATTCTTCAGACAAAGGGATTATTTCCTGAGCCGATGAAGACGCTTAAGGAATCCAGGGATTCTTTTGAGAAGGGGTACCTTATTAATGTTCTCAGCCTTGCCAAGGGTAATGTCAGCAAGGCGTCTGAAATATCCGGAAAATACAGGGCTGACTTTTATGCTCTGCTTAAAAAGCATGATCTGAAGCCTGAAGCTTTTAAAAAAAGTTAGAGTTTATTTGCAAAGGAGGAACTAATGTTACCGGAACTCAAATATGATGATAAAGGGCTGATACCTGCAATAATTCAGGATCTGAAAAATGAAGAAGTCCTGATGATGGCATATATGAATAAAGCTTCTTTAGAGAGGACGATTGATTCCGGGAAGACCTGTTTCTGGAGCAGGTCAAGACAGGAATTCTGGACAAAAGGCGAAACATCCGGGAATGTTCAACTCGTAAAAGAAATCCTTTATGACTGTGATGCGGATACATTACTGGTTAAGGTCGAACAGACCGGAACAGGTGCATGCCATACAGGCAACAGGACCTGTTTTTATAGAAACATAAAAATAGTGGAGAAGTGAGAAAGCCCGAAAGTTGTGAAGTTTTAAAGAATAAGAAAAAGAATGGTTGAGATATTGTCGCATTATTGACTTACGTACTTACGATCTGTCGTGCTTCTGCGCTTACAAGGGGGACATGGTGAAACTGGGACAAAGAGGAGAAGATCTTGCTGCAGTTTATCTGCAGAAAAAAGGCTATAAAATAATTCAACGTAATTACAAGACACAGATTGGTGAAATTGATATTATTGCCAGAGATCGGGATGTCCTGGTTTTCATAGAAGTAAAGACAAGAGAAAGTCTGGAGTACGGCCAGCCGTTTGAGTCGGTAAACAAAAATAAAAGACGTAAGATAGCTAATGTTGCAATGCTCTATTTAAAGAGACTCAAAGATATTCCTCCCTGCAGGTTTGACGTTGTGAGTGTCTATTATGAACAGGGAAGGGCTGAATTTGAATTGATACAGGATGCGTTTGAAATGTGAAGGTTCCAAACTTAATAGGGTATTATGTTATTATTTCTTCACGGGGCGTAGCGCAGCCCGGTAGCGCACTGCGTTCGGGACGCAGGAGTCGGAGGTTCAAATCCTCTCGCCCCGACCATTTCTTTCTTTTCACTGTCATTTATGTCCAGGATGGGGGATGTTTTTATTGAATTTTATAATTGACGTTTCAATACAGCCATGTAATGATTAATCTATGCATGAACTTGTTTTATTAAAATCCCTTGTAATTATCCTTGGAATCTCTGCAGTTGTAGTCTTTGCTCTACACAGGATAAAAATCCCGTCTATTGTCGGATTCCTACTGGCTGGTATGCTGCTCGGTCCTCACGGGCTACATGTCATAAAAGACCTAAACACTATTCAGACCTTTGCGGAAATAGGTGTAATCCTCCTGCTTTTTACAATAGGTCTTGATTTTTCCCTGTCCCGATTTCTGAAAATGCGTTTGGAAGTTTTCGGCATTGGCGGACTTTATGTCATCATAACTATTGGCCTGTCCTCTTTGATTACTTATCAATGGCTAAAAGTTCCTGCCACATCAATTTTCGTGGGTTTCCTGGTTGCATTAAGCAGTACCGCAATTGTAATGAAACTGCTTTCTGAAAAGGCCGAGCTGGACACAACACATGGCAGGATCAGTATTGGCATACTGATATTTCAAGACCTTTGCGTTGTTCCGTTTATGCTGTTTATTCCGATTCTGTCAGGAGGCGGAGGAATAGGCGAATTAATAATAACATTTGGAAAAGCCCTTGCCATTATTGCAATAGTTTTGCTTTCTGCCAGATGGGTTGTCCCTAATCTATTGCATCAGGTTGTGCATACTAAAAGCCGTGAGCTTTTTGTTATCACAATTCTGATCTTATGTTTTGGTATCGCATTTCTTACATCTGAATTCGGCCTTTCACTTGCGCTCGGAGCATTTCTTGCCGGTCTTGTTATTTCTGAATCTGAATATGTACACGAGGCTACCTCAGCGATACTGCCGTTTAAAGATAGTTTTAACGGGCTGTTTTTCATATCAGTGGGCATGCTTATGAACACGTCATTTATTATAAGTAATCCAAAGTTAGTCCTTTATTTTGTCGGCGGTATAATTCTTTTAAAGTGGTTTAGCGGCTTTCTTTCCATGTATCTGTGGAGACGTGCTCTGCGGACATCAATACATGCCAGCATGAACCTTGCACAGGTCGGTGAATTTTCATTTGTGCTTGCTGTTGCCGGACTTGCTGCCGGAGTGATTTCAGATGATATATATCAGGGATTTCTCTCGGCATCTGTATTAACAATGCTTTTGACGCCGTTTATGATGCAGGTTGCACCTTTTATATCGAGCAGGCTCAGCTCCCAGAAATTACTGAAGAGACTGGACAGGATCAAAGAGATATCTGGTCATGAAGATTTTCCGAAGAAAAGAGGGGATCATGTAATTATTGTTGGCTTTGGTTTAAACGGAAAGAACCTTGCCAGGGTTCTGAAAGAGGCAGATATACCGTATTCAATATTGGAGATGAACATTGATACTGTCAAGGTCATGAAGAAGCACAGTGAACCGATTTATTACGGTGACGCTACACAGAGTGAAGTACTTAACCGGCAGGGCATAAAAACAGCAAAGATTCTGGTTATTGTTATCTCAGATCCTGCATCCTGCCGGAATATTGTCAAGACGGCAAGAAAACAAAATCCCGATCTGCTTATAATTGCAAGAACACGTTACACCTCTGAAGTCGATGACCTGTTAGATCTCGGAGCGGATGAAGTCATTCCAGAGGAATTTGAAACCTCTGTTGAAATATTCTCAAGGGTTCTTACCCGATATCAAAAACCTAAAAATGAGATTTTTGACTTTGTTGACATGATCAGGGAAGATGGCTACAGGGCACTGAGGCAGACTCAAGCCATAGCAAGGAAGCCATTATTTGATAAATATACAGTCTTTTCAAAAGTTACTATTGAACTTTGTACGATCAATGACAATTCTCCTTTGCTGGGTAAATCTATAGAAGACACTAGATTCCGAACAAAGACAGGAGCTACAATAATAGCAATTGAAAGCAATAATCAGATGCATACAAGCCCTGATCCAAAATTCAGCTTTAAAACCGGTGATATAGTGTATATTACGGGAAGAAGAGAGGATATAAACAAAGCTATTATTTACCTTACCGAAGTAGAAACAGGTGGCTAATTAAGCTTGAAATAAAGTTATCAAGATTTCTGTTTTTCTCAATATTAT
>CAZVHL010000041.1:0-11290 GCA_964626925.1 uncultured Nitrospiraceae bacterium | reverse complement strand
GGATTAAAGCAAGCCTTATGATACGGTTTCTTCAACCACTTTATCTGACTCTGAAGGATGACCCTGCTGAGGATTTATTATCCAGATAATGCCGAAAGATTTTTCCTGATAAATCTTAACAAGACCCAGCCTGACAAGTTCGAGCAGGGCAAGGAATGTTACTATTAGAACAATCTTTGTAAAACCTTCTTCAAAAAGGTTCTCAAACTTTATACCATCTTCACTTTCGAGTCTTTCAATAATATAATTTATTTTGTCCGCTACAGTTAGAGTTTCACGTGTGATTTCAACTGCCTCTTCCGGTGCTTTTGCAAGAAGCGTTTTAAATGCAGTGATAAGGTCATATACAGTTGCTTCTGTGAGTACAGGGTCCGGGTCAAATTCAAAATCATCTTTATCAGGCAGAGGCCTGTGAAATACATTCTTCCAGATATCTTCTCTCTTCCTCAGTCGAGCAGAAGACTCTTTGTAAGCCTGGTATTCAAGTAATCTTCTCACAAGTTCAGCTCTTGGATCTCCTTCCGGCTCTTCTGTTTCTTCTTCAGCAGGGGGAAGAAGCATTTTTGATTTGATATGAATAAGGGTTGCCGCCATTAATAGAAAATCACCTGCAATTTCTAAATTGAGTTCTTTCATCAGTTCAATATATGTAAGGTACTGATGAGTGATTTCTAATATCGGAATATCGTAAATATCTATTTTGTGCTCTTTGATTAAATGAAGAAGGAGATCAAGCGGACCTTCAAAGGCAGGAAGTTTAAAATGAACACTGCTGATTGAATCGGGATCATCACTTAATACGAATGAGGAAGCATCACGATGCTTGATTAAATCGACCTGGGCTGTTGTTTTTTCTACTACCTCAGGCATTAAAGCATAGTACAATATGTCATTTAAAAAAGCAAGAATATAATATGTTAGGAAGCTGGATAGCGAGGAAGCAAGGAAGTAATCAGTTGCTTCGCCACTTCCCCTTTTTTATAATCATGACTTGCTAGTATGACCCCGAAATGCACATAAAAAATAAAGAATAAGGATTATTGGCAAATAAATACATAACTTATTGATATTGTTGGTAAAATTGATTTTTCTCGAATTTTGCTATAAATTGTATGTGAAAGCAATATGCTACTTTTGCTGCAATTGATATCCAAATCAATTTATATGCCAGGAAATTTATTTTTTATGCACATAAAATCATGATATATTACAACAAGTTAAACTTTTTTAGGTCAATTGAAAAAAAAGCTTTACTATGTTAAATAATATGGTATATAATACTCACACTTTTCTCTCCAAGGGGGAGTTATTAACATGTTGTGAACATGTGTTAATAACTGTGATTGTCGTCGATAATTGGGCATGGCTAAATAAGATTTGAGGATATATGAATTTGGAAGAAGCATGGACAAAAACTATTGAAGCCTTAGAGCTCAAGGTCGGCAGTCAGACATTTGATCTCTGGTTCAGGCCATTAAAGCTTCTTAAGATTCATGATGAACAGATTGTTCTTGAAGTGCCTAACAAATTCTTTAAAGAATGGATAGATGATCATTACCCGGGAATTATCGCTGATACTGTTCAACAGTTTCTTAATAAAAAGATTCCTATAGAATATAAGCTTTTTGAAAGAAAAGAAGAGGCTGTTCTCAAAAAAATCGAAAACAAGCGGGAAAGCAGAAGGGCAAAACTTGCAAGCCGGGGAATATTTCTCAGTCCCAAGTTTACCTTTGATACTTTTGTAATTGGCGCAAGCAATCAGTTTGCCCATGCTGCATCAAGGGCGGTGGCGGATGCACCGGGTAAAGCGTATAATCCGCTTTTCATTTACGGTGGTGTTGGTCTTGGCAAGACTCACCTTATGAATGCGATCGGCAATAAAATCATTGACAATCACCCTAATATCAAAATGATGTATGCACCTGCAGAACAGTTTACAAATGAATTTGTTTACTCGATGAGAAACGATAAGATGGATCAGTTTAAGTCAAAATACAGGGGCCTTGATGTTCTGATAATTGACGACATTCAGTTTATTGCAGGTAAAAGTGGCACACAGGAAGAGATGTTCCATACCTTTAATGCACTGTATGATACCCATAAGCAGATCATCTTCTCAAGCGATAGACTGCCTAAGGATATCTCGCCTATTACAGAGAGGCTCAGATCAAGGTTTGGTATGGGGCTTATTGCTGATATCCAGATTCCTGATGTTGAGACAAAGATGGCAATTCTGGGAAAGAAGTGCGAGATGGAGGGACTGGAATTGCCTGAAGATGTCAGTTTCTATTTAGCAAGTAAGATAAAATCAAATATAAGGGACCTTGAAGCATGTATGATCAGGCTTGGCGCCCATTCATCACTTACCGGTAAAGAGATTACAATTGAAATGGCAAAGAATGTTCTCAAGGATCTGATACATGACGAAGAAAAGGCTCTTACGGTTGAGTATGTACAGAAGATAGTATGCGAATACTTTGGTTTAAGAGTTCAGGACATTAAAGCAAAGAAGAGGACGAGAGACATTGCTTTCCCAAGGCAGGTAGCAATGTATCTCAGTAAATTCCTCACAGACTCTTCCCTGAGTGAAATAGGGAAGGGCTTTGGAGGGAAAGACCATTCTACGGTTATTCATGCATGCAAATTGATCGGCGCTCGCATGAAAGAAGATGAGGACTTTGAGAAGAAAATCGAATATCTGATAAAGAAAATAAGAAGCCTGTAACAGATTTATTTATACGCCTTAATCTCAGGAGGATAGCATGAAGCTGAAGATACAAAAGGGAGAAATCCAGAATGCATTACAGAGTATTCAGGGAATTGTTGACAAAAAGACTACCATGCCGATTCTCAGCCATTTTTTATTGAAAGTTGGTAAGACCGCAACATTAATGGCAACAGATCTTGATATAGCGCTGAAAGGCTCTATTAAGGCTGATATTCAGGCAAAGGGAGGGCTATGCATTCCCGCAAGAAAATTATTTGAAATAGCAAGGGAGATTGAAGGCGATATTGTGCTTCAGGCACAGGATAATAACTGGGTTAAGGTTACTTCAGGGAAGAGCACTTTTAAATTAATGGGTCTTCCTGAAGAGGATTTCCCTGCACTGCCTGAAATAAATAAATCTGATGAGATAAGTATAAGTGCGAATACACTCAAAAGCATGATTGATAAAACTGTGTATGCAACCGGTGAGAGCGATACGAGATATACTCTTAATGGGCTCCTCCTGCATTTTATCCCGAAGAAAAAAAATATTGAATTAAAGGTTGTGGGCACTGACGGACACAGGCTGTCTGTTGTCACAAGTACTCTAAATGGAAATATATCAGAAGAAAAGAAACTCATTCTTCCCAAAAAAGCAGCACTTGAACTGCGAAAAATTATTGAAGGAAGATCGGATGAAGTGATAATGAACATCTGCAAGAATCATGTATTTTTCAATATAGATGATACAGTACTGACATCACGGCTTATAGAAGGCACGTATCCTAACTATGAGCAGGTTATCCCCAAAAATCATGAAAAGAAAGTTGAGGTTGATAAAATGTCGTTTCTCAAGGCAATGAAACGAACTTCAATTCTCAGTAGAGAGCGTACCAATGCTGTGAGACTGGATTTAGAACCGGGGAAAATAACCCTGATCTCTATGAACCCTGATGTTGGCGAAGCAAGAGAAGAAATAGCGGCCCAGTATAAAGGTGAGCAGGTTACTGTTGGCTACAATGCGCGCTACGTAATGGATATTCTACAGGCTATGGATGGTGAGTCTGTTCGGCTTGAACTTCAGGAACCGTTGAGTCCTACGCTCATTCTGGAGGCTGACAACAAAGACTATACATGTGTGGTTATGCCAATGCGGACATAAAGGATAGTAAAGAACAATGGAAAGGAAATAGATGACAGAGAAGGTAAAAGGAAAGAAAGAGAACGATTACGGGGCAGGAGATATAAAGGTCCTCAAAGGACTTGAAGGAGTCAAAAAGCGTCCTGCTATGTATATAGGCAACACAAGCGTTGAAGGCCTGCATCATCTCGTATATGAAGTAGCTGATAACAGTGTTGATGAATCGCTTGCCGGTTATTGCAGTGCGATCACTATAACTATTCATACTGAAGGCAGTATAACGGTTATTGATAACGGCAGGGGTATACCTGCAGGGCCACATCCTGGTGATGCCAAAAAAAGGACTGCTGCAGAAATTGCGATGACAGAGCTTCATGCAGGCGGTAAGTTCGAGAGCAAAGCGTACAAGATATCCGGCGGACTTCATGGTGTTGGAGTATCGGTAGTTAACGCGCTGTCGGAATGGCTTGATCTTGAAATAAAACAGAACGGAAATGTGTATGAACAACATTATAAAAGGGGCATTCCAGTTGGGCCTCTCGAAAAAGTGGGAAAGACAAACAGGCGTGGGACAAAAATAACGTTCAAGCCTGACTCCGAGGTATTTGATACGCTTGAATTCAACTATGACACATTAGTTAACAGGTTCAGAGAGTTTGCATTTTTAAACAAAGGATTAAGCATTTCGATTGCTGATGAAAGAAGCAATAAAAAAGAGACATTTTTATATGAAGGCGGAATAATTTCGTTTGTTGAACATCTTAACAAAAGCAAAACCACACTGCATCCCAAGCCAATATTCATAGAAAAAGAGAAGGATAATGTGTCAGTTGAAGTAGCAATGCAATACAATGACAGTTACACAGAAACGCTTTACTCTTTTGCAAATAATATAAACACCAAAGAGGGTGGAAGCCATCTTGCTGGTTTTAAATCCGCTCTTACAAGGACGGCTAACAGCTATGCCGCTTCTTCCGGTGTGCTTAAGAATTCCAAGGATACTGTTAGTGGTGATGACATAAGAGAGGGGCTTACGGCTGTAATCAGTGTTAAACTGCCTAGCCCCCAGTTTGAAGGACAGACAAAGACGAAACTCGGTAACAGTGAAATAAAAGGGATAGTGGAATCTATTGTCAATGATTCACTTGGCCATTATTTTGAAACAAATCCAGCTGTTGTAAAAAAGATCATTGAAAAGGCGATTCAGGCATCAAGGGCAAGAGAGGCTGCAAGAAAGGCAAGAGAGCTTACAAGACGAAAAGGCGCACTTGAAGATTCCGGTCTTCCTGGCAAGTTGGCGGATTGTGCTGAAAAGGATCCCAGCCTGAGCGAAATATTTATTGTTGAGGGTGACTCTGCCGGCGGCTCTGCCAAACAGGGCAGGGACAGGCACACTCAGGCAATTCTTCCTCTTAAGGGAAAAATACTTAATGTTGAGAAGGCACGCTTTGATAAAATGCTCAACTCCGATGAAATTAAGATCCTTATAACAGCGCTCGGCATGGGTATAGGCTCTGACGATTTTGATATTAATAAAGCAAGATATCATAAAGTTGTAATTATGACGGATGCAGACGTTGATGGAGCTCACATCAGAACTCTGTTACTGACTTTCTTTTTCAGGCAGATGCCGGAGGTCATTGAAAAAGGCTTTCTGTATATTGCGCAACCCCCGCTCTTCAGGGTAAAGAAGGGTAAGGTAGAGAAGTACATTCAGAGCGAGGGCCAGCTTGAAAGCATGCTTTTTGAGATGGCGGTTAATGATATTGAAATACAAAACGGGAAACGCCTATCCGGCAAAAATATAATTCCATATATAAAAAACCTGTCAAAATTCGAAAAACTGCTGGAATGGTTCATGACAAGAAAGAACGATACTGCAGTAATTAAGGCACTTTTGCACTATGACATTAATAAGGATTTTTTAAAAAACAGGAAAGAATGCAGTTCGCTTATCAAGCAGATGAAGAAAGATTTTCCGGACATTTCCGAGGAGATCAAAGAAGATGAAGAGCATCAGGCTTTCAGGATATTGCTGGAACGAGACGGGTTGAAATTAACAATTGATGATGAGTTCCTGGCATCACCGGAATTCAGAGAACTGAAAAATCTCTTTTCTGAACTGAGCGGTCTGGGACATCCTCCTTATAATGTAAATTACAAAGGCGAAAAACACGAGTTAGGCAGCTCCAGGGAATTGTTTGAATTCATTCTAACTATTGCAAAAAAAGGCATCAACATTCAGAGATATAAAGGGCTCGGTGAGATGAACCCCGGGCAGCTTTGGGACACGACCATGAATCCGGATGATCGGACACTTTTACAGGTAAGTATTGAAGATTCTATCAAAGCAGACGAAATATTCAGTACTCTTATGGGTGATCAGGTCGAGCCAAGAAAAGCATTCATTGCTAAGCATGCCCTGGAAGTTAGAAATTTAGATATTTAAAGAGAGTTATAAGCGATATTCATGTGTATCATAATGGTATGCATCCCTCGTCCTCATAGCTTTATTTCCCAATAATTTACAAAATTCAATCCTATGTATTATAATGTATTACAAAGAATACAAAGTAATTAAATGTGGTTAGGAGGTTATTATGAGTACTTCAGTTTCAATTAGAATACCAGACGAAATTGCTAAACAGATTGATGAGATTGCAAAGGAAACTGAGAGATCTAAGTCTTTTATTATTCAAAAAGCAATTGAATCTTATATCGATGATTTTTCAGATTTACAAATTGCTCTTGATCGTTTACATGATCCAAAAGATGAAATAATTTCAAGCAAGGAGTTAAAGAAGTCTCTTGGAATATAAAATAACATATAAAAAATCAGTAATTAAAGAATTAAAAAAAATTAACAAAACTGATGTAAAGAAAATAATTACTAAAATCGAAAAAGAACTTTCCCAAAAACCTGAATCTTGCCCTGCTCTAAAAGGTGAATTTGCCGGACTCAGAAAACTGAGGGCTGGAAACTACCGAGTCATATATGCTATTTTTGATAAAGAAATCCTTATTTTAAGAGTTGGTCATAGAAAAAAAGTTTATCAATAAAAACTAAATATAGTGAAACTCCACGTCCCTTGGGGCGGGGATATTATTGAATATTAATCTTGTATCGGGTAGTGACAAGCAGCCCCATGTTATGTAAATACATACAGCAACTTAGGTGAAAATTTAAGTTGCTTGAGGTGGGCACAGTTTGTGACTGCCTGTACCTTTTCAGGTCATCTTTTCCTTCGATTTAATCCGGCAAAATGCATGCTATTTCTATAGTGAAAATGTTATAATTTCACGTTATTAAACTGTGTAAAAAAACCAGAAAAGGCCATTAGAGATTTGAGGTCAGCACAAAGCATTTATTTTTTGATTTTTACTTGACTAATTACTGAAAGCTTTAAGCTAATTGCTTATTACAAGGAGATTAGATGCCGAGAGCAACGATAAATATTGAAGAAGAAATGAGGACGTCTTACCTTGATTATGCGATGAGCGTAATTGTCGGAAGGGCGCTGCCTGATGTTAAAGACGGGCTCAAACCTGTCCAGCGCAGGATACTTTATGCAATGCTCCGGGAAGGACTGACCCCGGGGAAAAAGTATTCCAAGTGCGCTGGTGTGGTCGGTGAAGTTTTAAAGAAATATCATCCCCATGGCGACTCTGCCGTATATGACACCCTTGTCAGACTGGCCCAGGATTTTAACATGCGCTATATGCTTGTTGACGGCCAGGGGAACTTCGGCTCCATTGACGGTGACCGGGCAGCGGCATACCGTTATACGGAAGCACGTATGACCCGGATAGCTGAAGAAATGCTCATTGATATTGACAAGGAGACCGTGGACTACACCGCAAACTTTGATGAGACAACACTGGAACCGGTTGTCCTGCCTTCAAAAGTCCCCAATCTCCTCATAAACGGTTCAACGGGCATAGCTGTTGGAATGGCTACAAACATCCCTCCGCACAATCTCGGAGAGGTTATTGACGGACTGGTGAAGATGATAGACGACCCGGATATAACGATCAAAGAACTGATGAAAAAGATAAAGGGCCCTGACTTCCCTACCGGTGGTATCATTCACGGAAGGAAGGGAATCCGCGACGGCTATAACACCGGCAGAGGCATTGTCAGGATGAGGGCACTGGCAGATGTTGAAGAAAAGAAAAGAGGACAGAGCATAATAATTAAAGAACTGCCCTACCAGGTAAACAAGGCACGGCTTATCGAAAAGATCGCGGAGCTTGTACGTCATAAAAAAATTGAAGGCCTGTCCGACCTCAGGGATGAATCTGACAGGGATGGTATCAGGGTAGTGCTTGAATTAAAGCGCGGCGAGATACCGCAGGTCATTCTGAACCAGCTGTACAAACATACGGCAATGGAATCGACCTTTGGCATTAACATGCTTGCCATTGTAAACGGCCAGCCTCAGGTTCTGAATCTGAAGAGCATCCTTTCCCTGTTTCTCTCGCACAGGCGCGACGTAACTGTCAGGAAGACAAAGTTCGAGCTCAGGAAGGCGGAAGAAAAGGTCCACATACTCGAGGGTTTGAAAATTGCCCTTGATAATCTCGACAAAATCATCAAACTCATTCGTTCATCTAAAAATCCTGAGGAGGCACTTAATGGATTGATGAGCAAATTTCCTCTTTCAGAAATTCAGGCAAAGGCAATCCTCGAAATGAGACTGCAGAGACTGACGGGTCTGGAACGGGACAAGATAACTCAGGATTACAATGACATTTTAAAGGAGATCAAAAGACTCACGAAGATTCTTGCCAGTCCTGAACTCGTCGATAATATTATTAAAGAAGAGCTTCTTGAGATCAGGAAAAAATATGCTGACAAGAGACGTACAGAGATAACTGAAGCAGCAGCCGAAATAACCATTGAAGATCTTATCACAGAAGAGGAAATGGTAGTCACTATTTCCCACAATGGTTTTATAAAGAGGAATGCGCTGGACCTGTACAGAAGTCAGCATAGAGGCGGGAAAGGGGCGATGGGCATGGAGACCAGGGAGGAAGACTTTGTGGAGACCCTCTTTACTGCATCCACCCATGAAACCGTCCTTTTCTTTTCTAATTTAGGCAGGATTTACTGGCTCAAGATTTATCAAATACCGGAGATGGGAAGGGCTGCCAAGGGTAAAGCCTTTGTTAACCTGTTACAGATCTCTCAGAGAGAACGGATAACAGCGGTCTTTTCGATAAAGGAATTCAAGGATGACAGATTTCTCATCATGGCTACCAAACGCGGCGTTATTAAAAAGACTTCCCTGGCAGCATACAGCCATCCTCGTTCAACCGGCATTAATGCGATCAAACTGGAAGACGGCGATGAACTGATAGGCGTGAGGCTGACCGACGGTACAAAGGACATTAACCTCAGCACCCGAAATGGTCTGGCAATCAGGTTTAATGAAGCTAATGTAAGGGCGATAGGGCGTGTGGCACAGGGAGTGCGCGGTATCAGGCTTAGAGATGATGATGAAGTAGTGTCCGTAGATATACTGGATGAGGAAATGACCCTCCTTACCGTAACTGAGAACGGCTACGGCAAACGCACCAAAGCCTCGGAGTACAGGCTTCAGAGCAGGGGAGGCAAAGGCGTATTTACAATTAAAGTAACCAAGAGGAACGGTAAGGTTGTGGGCGTGCTTCAGGTAACCAAAGATGATGAGATAATTATTATTGCAAGCAGTGGCAAAACAATACGCACAAAAGCAAAGAGCATATCTGTAATAGGCAGGGCTACCCAGGGAGTGAGACTCATAGACCTTGCTGAAAAAGACAAAGTTGTAAGCGTGGCACGCGTTGTTGACAAAGAAGATGAAAACGGCCAGAGCGGGGAGTTATTTAAAGAGTAGTGTTTAAAACTGACTTGTTAATATTGTGAATATCAATTCGGCAACTTCTTCCTGATTGAGTTTATTGCAGTCAACAGTGAATTCAGCATATTTTCTGTAAAGAACCTGTCTTTCATCAAACAGATCCTGAAATGTTTGAGTTTTTGATTTTGCAATACCCCTTGTTTCAAAATTATATATCCTGCTTTTAATGACATCTATTTCAGCATCCAGATAAATAATATTGGAAATATCCTGTAAATGAGACATCGTTTTTTCGCTGTAAACTGCGCTACCGCCGGTTGCGATTACATGTTTATCAATATTTATTTTCAGAATTTCTTCTTCCTCGATTTTTCTCAGATTGAGATAATCACTCTCATCCAGTATGTCCTGCAGGGATTTGCCCCTGTTAATCTGGATTAATACATCTGTATCAATGAAACCAAACGATAAGCCTTTAGCCAGGATTATTCCAACAGTGCTCTTTCCGGAGCCGGGCATGCCTATGAGAGTAACATTGGATTTCATCTTCAATTCTTAAGTCAGACCCCGTTCATTTGCAACCAGTAAATCAAACAAAGTCAAAAAAGGTTCCGCTGGCTCGATTTCACGGCAGTGCATTGTTATGTGCCCTATTTCAATCCTTTTTCATTGAAAAAGGAACTGTATTTTTTATCAGTTCCTTGTATGTGCTTTACTAACCAATCTTTAAGGAAATTCATTATTTCCAACGAGAGCAAGATACGATCCTCATCAAAACCCTGTTTGAAGTCTGTGATCTTCTTTACAAAACCATCGTGTGCTTTTTTATGTGTTGCAGTTTCAGGATAATTAAACTGATCGAAATATTTTTCTTCATTGGAAAAATGAGTTGCTGTATAATTGAATAGTCTATAAATGATTTTTCCCACAATGTCTTTTCCTTTCCCTTGCTTCATAGCTTCAGCCAAATCGTTTATCATCGCTATAAGCTTTTTATGCTGTAGGTCAATAACAACAACATTTACACTCAAACTGTCATTCCAATTAATAAAAGCCATCTGAGACCTCCTTATGGTTGTTGGTTTAATAATATCTAAGCCATATAACGATGAATTGTCCGATGCAAGCCCTTGAGGATAATAACATGGTAAAAGACGATTTGAACATAATAAAATATCACCTGCAAAAATCGTCTCCGCTGGCTTGCATTCGAGACCAATGACTTGTTATCTCTCATCAATTTACTGACTAATTTTTTCTAGCAGTTTAGGTAAATCCGAAACAGTAATAATGCCTATTATTTTTTCATGTTGTTTACCGCTATGAGTAATGAGTAGTGCCTCAAGCTTTTTACCTCGCAGCTCAAAGCTACTAAAATGATCTAATGCTTCAAATATGGTAGCGTGTTTTACAATAAACAAATAATTCTCACGGTCTTCTGTGAATTTAAGAACGTCTTTAGTTTTTGTTTCCTGCAAACTAAACACATCTTCCTCTACATTAGATCCCAGCCATCTTGATATGGTATTGTTGGTTAATAATGCTTTGTATTTCCCGTTATTGAAAACCGGAACCTGAGAGAAGTCTTTTTCAGTCATA
>CAZVHL010000040.1:0-11516 GCA_964626925.1 uncultured Nitrospiraceae bacterium | reverse complement strand
ATTCTATTTATCTGGGAATAGAAAAAGCTGTTAAAGAAATGAAACGCTTAATCAGGGAATCCGGCCGAAAACGTTAGCGCATATGATTTACGGAATCGGCATAGACATTGTAAAGATCGACCGCATGCAGGAAGCGGATCAAAAATGGGGCAGAAAGTTTATTGAGAAGTTTCTCACAGCAGATGAAATAGAATACTGCTTTGAGAAAAAAGTGCCATATCTCTCTGTAGCTGTCAGGTTTGCTGCAAAGGAGGCTCTCATCAAAGCGATAGGTTCCGAGATAGCGGTCAATATGAAAGATATCGAAGTAATTTTAAATGAGAAGGGCAGACCTTCAATTAAAGTAAAGGGGAATTTAGAGAGTTTTTTCCAGGAGAATACGATAACTAAATGTCATTTATCACTTAGTCACGAGAGAGAATTCGGGGTTGCCTGTGTTGTGCTGGAAAAATGATCGCATATGTTTCATTGTTTAATGACTGCTACTAAAGCCGGACAGATAATCCGCTTCCTCAGGGTAAGAACTTAGCCCGCATTCAGGTCTGTCATCTACTGTTCCTGTAATCCGCAATTGAGATATTTTATCCATAGCATGTATTTTTCTTATAGCGAAAAGAGAAGAAATAATGAAACCTGTGATACCTCCGGCAGAATCTAATCCATTAAGTCCAGTATAGTTAGATATAACGTGACCCAGGTAGGCGAATAAAAAAAGGGAGACAACCGGGAGAACAAAAACGAAAAAACAGGCCTTGATATGAACACTCCTTTCAAGTTCAAGCAAAACCGTATCACCTGTACAGGCACCGTAATAATTTCTAACCTTTAGAACCATTCCGGATCCCTGCTTGCCGCATATACCTGCCTGAGCTTTGCCGCATTCCCTGCAGGATTTGCTCTTATTCGTAATGACTGTTGCCCAGTCTCCTTCGGTTTTCAATACAGTACCTGTTTCAAGATCGGGACTTTGCATTATTATATTGTATTGATTGCGGAATTCTTATTGTATGATGTAAATCATGATAGTAAACTCGATTTATCTGACTTAGCCTGCATTATTCATAAATATATTGAACCAAAGCAGGTATCCAAAAAAGCAGGGGAAGTGTTAATTGTCAAATTGATAAATAAATTTCGGTATTTTATACTGGTTTTAAATGATAAAGATCGCAACAGCAAATGAGATGCAGGAAATCGACAGAGTTACTATTAAGAAATATGGTGTTCCGGGCATGGTACTCATGGAAAGGGCCGGGCTTGCTGTAGTGTCGAAAATTAATGAGATCTATTCAGACAGAAAAGTGGTTGTATTGTGCGGCGGTGGAAATAATGGGGGTGATGGTTTTGTAATTGCGAGAATTCTGCACAATCAGGGCAGAGAAGTAGAACTGTTCATCGCCTCAAATCCAGGTGAATTAAAAGGTGATGCAAAGATGAATTATAATGCAGCCAAAAAGTATGGTGTAAAGATCTCTCCGATAAATAAATTTATGACTGTAAGCATTAAATCCTTCAATCGGAACTCTTTAATAATTGATGCCCTGCTTGGAACAGGATTGAGTAAGGATGTGAGGTCTCCTGTATCTGGTGTAATTAACAGAATAAACAAACTTTCCTGTCCCGTCATATCTGTTGACATTCCTTCCGGCGTATCTTCAGACACAGGGCAGATAATGGGTTGCGCTGTGAAAGCCCGGCATACCATTACATTCGGACTTCCTAAAAGAGGGCAGTTGCTTTATCCAGGGGCTGAGCATTCAGGGGAGTTGTTTATTGAAGATATCGGTTTTCATCAAAAACTGCTTAAGTCAGATAAGATTAAAGTTAGCCTTATTAGTAAACAGGATGCAGTGCATTTGTTGCGGACAAGGCCGAAATATTCTCATAAGGGCAGTTATGGCCATGTGCTTTTATTGGCAGGTTCAAGGGGGAAAACCGGTGCTGCATTGATGGCGTCAAAAGCTTGCTTGAGGGCTGGCGCAGGTCTTGTGACCATTGGTATCCCTGAGACATTAGTCGATGCATTACAATCAAGAGTCACAGAGGAAATGATTTTGCCCCTTGCCGACAAGGGTGACGGTACAGTTTCATTCAGCTCAGCTGATGCAATTTTAGGGTTTCTGAATAAGAAAGGAAATGTACTGGCAATTGGCCCCGGACTCTCAGTAGATGATGAGATATCAAAACTCGTGCGATTGCTTGTTTTAAAATCGAAAGTGCCTTTAGTGATTGATGCTGACGGTCTCAATGCGATAGCGGGTCAAACCAGTATTTTAAAAAAGAGTAGAGCCCCGGTTATTCTTACCCCTCATACGGGAGAGATGGCGAGACTCTCAATGCATAACACAAAGCACACAACACAGGATGCAGTCGGGAAAAGGCAAAGTATAGAAGCAGACAGGATAGAGACCGCTGTATCATTTGCCAAAAGAACAAAGACATGTCTTGTACTGAAGGGTGTACCTACTGTAATCGCTGGGCCTGATGGAAACGCCTTTGTAAATTCAAGCGGTAATCCCGGAATGTCTACTGCCGGAGCAGGGGATGTGCTGACAGGGATGATTTCCGCATTTCTTGCTCAGAAGCTTAGCCCTGAGGATGCATCAGTTCTTGCTGTCTTCATGCATGGACATATTGGGGATGTTGTTGCAGAGAAAATGGGGCAGAAGTCTCTCATTGCATCTGACATTATTAAAGCAATTCCAAAAGTTTTTAATTCGCTGAGAAAACAATAAATATTATTTGCCCTGACAATGAAGATCTTTGAAGAGCCTCCCAATATTGCTTCTTTGGAAACAGGAGCCTTCTTCACCACAAAACTGCTTGGCAATATAGCTGATAAAGTTGATGCGGTTTCTAACGTGACCGGTATCTCGAAAGACAGTATTTACCTGCCAATCCAGAAGCATACAGAAAATATACAGGTTATTGAATCGGTTTCTGATCCGGAGGTAGCTGACGCGGTTATTACAGCAGAAAGAAGAATAATGATAGGAGTGCTGGTTGCTGATTGTGTCCCTGTTCTTCTGTATGACAGTAACAGACGAGTTATCGGGGCGGTTCATGCCGGCTGGAGGGGCATTGCTCAGGAAATATTAAAAAAAACCATAAAAAAGATGATAAATGAATTCCGATGTCTGCCGGGGCAAATATCGGTTGCGATCGGACCGTGTATAAGACAATGCAGCTATGAGGTTGGAAAGGAAGTCAAGGACGCGGTTCAGAAAGCTACCGGTGAAGGGGACTATTATAAAAAAGAGGGAGATAGATATTTTGTTGACCTGTCATTAGCCAACAGGATCCAGGCGTTAAATATGGGGGTTGAACAGAAAAACATATGGCAATCAGAAGAATGTACTTTTTGTAACCCGGATAAATTCCATTCTTACAGGTATGCAAATGATCACGCAGGAAGACAGGGTGGATTTATTGTAATGTGGTAGAATATGAAAACCGATTAATCTGTTTGAGAGTCATAATTAACTCGTTAAGGGAGGGAAGATGCTGAAGGCAAAAGACATCATGACAAAGGATGTTATTACTGTAAAACCGGAATCAACAGTTAAAGAACTTGCGAGATTGCTGATGGATAACAAGATAAGTGGTGTGCCGGTTGTTGATGAAGAAAAAAAGATTGTTGGAATAGTTACCGAGAATGACCTTATCAGCAAAAATAAGCGATTGCATATTCCTACGATAATGAGACTTTTTGATGCATTTATTCTCCTCGGTTCCGGCCGCATGGAAGATGAATTAAAAAAGATGGCTGCTACGATAGTGGATGAAATATGCACAAGAAAAGTTCTTACAATTCAGGAAGATCTGTCTTTGGAGGATATCGCTACGATAATGGCAGAGAAGCATATCCATCTGCTTCCTGTAATGAGAGACGATGTTGTTGTTGGAATTGTCGGAAAAGAGGATATGGTAAGAGCCATGACCGGATGAACCTGGTTAGTAATAATGAATCTGAGACAAAAGATATCGGACTGAGACTGGGAAGTAAATTAAAAGCTGGAGATGTGGTCTGTCTTTATGGTGAACTTGGGGCTGGGAAGACAACCATGGTTAAGGGCATAGCGAAAGCGTTTGGAATCAATGAGAGAGATATCACAAGTGCAAGTTTTACTATTATAGCTGAGTATGATTCTCCTGTGCCGTTTTATCATATAGATCTTTACCGGATGACCCCTGATGAGGTTCCGGACCTTGGTTTGCGGGAATATCTATGGACAGACGGCGTGTCAGTAATTGAATGGGCTGAGAGAGCTGTAGATGAAATTACTGATAACACTATTAAGGTCAGGATAGATCATGCAGGGTATCATAATAGAAAGATCGAAATAGAGGGAATTGATTTATGAAAACGATTGGTATTTTTGCTAAAAAGGGTGAGCCGCGGGCGGTTAAAGCGGTAAATGATCTTTTACGCTTGTTAAAGGGCAAAAAGTGCAAAGTCCTTGTTGAAGATCACATAGCTTCAATTCTCAAAATTAAAGGTGTTGATAGACAGGAGATACCCCCACTGTCTGATGTAATCATAGTTTTTGGCGGGGACGGCACACTCCTTGGTGTTGCCAGGCTTGTCGGTAATCTGGGGATTCCTATACTTGGTGTCAACGTAGGTGGATTTGGATTTATCACGGAATTAAGCGGGGATGAAGTTAGAGAGAGTTTAGATATGATATTGTCGGATGGGGACTGCTTTGAAGAAAGAATTATGCTTTTGGCTGATGTATACCGCAAGGGGAAGAAGATCGTTCAGCATAATGCCCTTAATGATGTGGTTTTGAACAAAAGCGCACTGGCAAGAATGTTTGATCTGGATATTCATATAGACGGCAATCGTATCACTACATTCAGGATCGATGGATTAATCATCTCAACTCCTACCGGGTCAACCGGACATTCACTTTCAGCAGGGGGCCCTATAATGTATCCTACGCTGGAATCATTTCTGATGACGCCTATCTGTCCTCATACATTGACCAGCAGACCTATTGTATTGCCTGATACCTTTGTTCTGGAAGCGCATATCAAATCCGGTGAAGATATTTATCTTACGCTTGATGGACAGGAAGGGTATCCGTTAAAGGTCAGGGACAAAATAAAGATCAAAAAGGCGGATTATAAGACGAAGTTTTTTGTTCTTCATGATCGGGACTACTTCAAGATTTTAAGGACAAAACTGAAGTGGGGGGAGTAAAGTGCAAACCCAATGAATATAGATAAGTCTGAAATAATCGGAGAGCTTAAAAAGGCGATGCGGTTTTACAATGAACTGGGATTTGAATATCTGCCTGTCAAAATCGAGAATATTGCTAATCTGTTCAATGAAGAAAAGCCGTTGAACAAGCAGGAAACTGCTGCTTTGACAGGCGTTAAACCAGCCGACAGTATTCAGCATAAAAGTGAGGCGCTGAGACTTCTTATAGATGAAATTGGTGATTGCAGGAGATGCAAGCTCTGGAAGCACCGCAAAAATATTGTATTTGGTGAAGGGTCTTCCGGTGCAGCGCTGATGTTTATTGGTGAAGGTCCCGGCAGGGAAGAAGACATTCATGCAAGGCCTTTTGTTGGGGATGCAGGAAAACTCCTGACAAAAATGATAATTAAAATGGGGATGAAACGTGAAGAAGTTTTTATCGCTAATATAGTAAAATGCAGACCGCCATCCAACAGAAACCCTGAAGAAGATGAAATAGCTGCATGCATGCCCTTTGTTGAAAAACAGGTGGAAATAATTAATCCCGATGTGATAATGAGTCTGGGCCGTATATCGTCTAATGCTCTTACCGGGGCAAATATACCGATAAGCAGACTAAGGGGGAATTTCTTTGATTACAGAGGCATTCCGCTCATGCCCACGTTTCATCCGGCATATTTAATGAGAAACCCCAAAGATAAATGGCTTACCTGGGATGATGTTCAGCAAGTGCTTGCGAAATTAAACACTTAACAAGAATGAAAAAAGAGGGTATATGAAACGACTCTGGGCGCCATGGAGGATGGAATATATCCTTGATGAGAACAAACATAACAGCTGCTTATTTTGCGATATCTCAAATGGGAACAGTAAGAAGAGCACTGCAGACAGAAAAAATTTAATTTTATACAGGGGCAAGCACTGTTTTGTGCTTATGAACAAATACCCATACAATAATGGACATCTGATGGTTGTCCCTTATTTTCATACATCGTCATTCGATGGATTGTCTGATGATGTCCTTTTTGAGTTTATAAAAACTGTAAATAAATCTGTTGATAACCTGAAAAAAGCATTCAATCCGGATGGATTTAATCTTGGTCTGAACTTTGGTAAAGTCGCGGGTGCAGGAATGGAGTCTCATATGCATTTTCATATTGTTCCCCGCTGGACAGGCGATACAGACAGCATGCCGATAATAGCAGAAACAAGGGTTATGCCTGAACACTTAAAAAAGACCTATAATCATCTCAAGAAGATTTTTTCAAAAAAATAGTTCCTCCTCTCGGTCACCTTCACAAATTATTCATAATTTTTACTTATATTTCAGATGGATACATGTATTGCCCACTTTTTGTTAATGAATATATTTTGCCAGTATTATTTAAGCGAACAGTAGAATTTTGAAATATCTTATGTTATAATTCTCAGTTAAAGCATTTAAGGAGAATATATGAAGGAAAAAGATGTCTTTGATGAATTAATCGAGGTTGGGAAAAAGCGGGGGGTACTGACGTATGATGAAATAAATGAAGCTTTACCTTCCGAGTTTTTCACACCTAATGAAATAGAAGACCTTATGGACCTTCTCAGTGACATGGGAGTGCGTATAGTTGACTCTGAAGAAACTCTCCCCTTAGAGGAGGTTGTGCCTCCGGAATATGAAAAAACTGAAGATCTTGTCCAGGCTTATTTCCATTCCATGGGAGATATTTCGATTCTTACAAAGGATGAAGAAGTAGAACTTGCAAAAAAACTGGAAGAAGGCAAGGAAATCATTGCTGAAATTATTAAACCTCTTACATTAACAAAAAAAGTAGAACGAGAACTCATTGAAGAAGATCCTGAACAGGAAATGGAAAAAGAAGAGAAGATGACCAAGGTCATTGATCGGACGCTTGAAAGGTTTGAAGCGATGGTGGAAGTGATGAATGATTTTAATGAGGAACTTGCCTATTATGGCGGGTCTCTAAAATCGTTGAAGGATCTCATTAAAAATGAAAAGAGCAAAAAAAGGGTGAGAGCTTCAGTACTTGCTGAAATGGAGGAACTTTTCACACGTACTCAGACAATATTTAAGAGAATCGAGATTGAGGCAGGCAAAAAAGTTGAAATTTTATTGTTTCTGTGGGAGAGGATCAGCAGGGTTCTGGCATTTGTGCTCGAAGCCAAAAATGAACTGATCACCCGTAATCTGCGGCTGGTGGTCAATATCGCAAAAAATTATGTTGGTAGAGGATTGCCTCTTCTTGACCTTATTCAGGAAGGTAATATAGGCCTTATGAAGGCTGTTGACAAGTTTAAATACGAAAAGGGTTTTAAATTCAGCACGTATGCCACGTGGTGGATAAGACAGGCTATTACAAGGGCCCTGATCGACCAGACCAAGACCATAAGGGTCCCTGTCCATATGATGGAATTTTATAACAGAGTCACAAAGGCCTCGAGGGAGCTTACGCAGGAACTCGGCAGGGAACCCACTGATGATGAAATAGCCAGGAGACTGATAGTGCCCACAAGAAAGGTTGAGGAGGTTTTCAGGGCAATTCAGGACCCTATCGCATTGCAAACTCCGGTTGGTGATGAAGACACTGAACTGGAAGATTTTATTGGTGACAAAAATGCGCCTTCACCATATATGGATGCTGAGGGCAGAGAGATTTCGGGCTATATTAAAAAGGTTCTTGGAACCCTGACTCCGAAAGAAGAGAAAGTAATCAGGATGAGATTTGGTATAGGAGTTGACCGTGACCACACCCTTGAAGAGGTTGGCAGGCATTTATCAATTACAAGAGAACGTGTAAGGCAGATAGAAGCAAAGGCACTTAGAAAACTCAAACACCCCAGCAGGCTGAAAGCTCTCAAGGCCCTGGTCGGCACATAATTTATATATTAATAGTATTGTTCTAAAGCTATTCCCATTTAGAACCGACTGATATTTCCCTGGCAGCGTCTAACATCACCGCACCTGCGGTCGTAGATTGAAGTGAGATAACCTGGATTTTGGCAATGGAGTTTCTTACAGGCGAATCCGAGATAACCGAAAAAATATCCCCTGCTTCAAGACCGTCATCTTTCCCCTTGTCAAGAAAAACAATATCTCCTTCAGTCGCTAACTTATTGCTGCGATGAGTTTCTATTATGTATCCGTTTATATCAGGAGTTCTGGGCTCGGCAGGGATTAAAGGTGGTTCTATTTCCCTGAAAGGCAACAGCGCTTCACCCAATGTTATATCTTCAAAAGATGATGTTACTATAGCCTTTGGCATATTATTATCCATCCCGACTACTTTAACGGTTCCCGTTATTCTAAAGTGAGTTCCGACTGTCTTTCCAGTAATCGGGTGTTTAACAACTTTGATTTTTCTCACGGTAAAAAAGCTTGTTTCGGAATCAGCTTCCTTATTAATATTCAGGTAGACAGTATCGTCTGTGGCAGCCAGTTCGCGGTCCATCGGATAATAGCTGGTTTTACCAACTCCCTGAAATTTATCTGAAATCCAGCCGCTACTAATTAAAAGGGCCTGATTAACAATATATTTTTTCAATCTTTTTTCCCGGGTCACAAAGGTATGTTTAGGTCCCCGCAGTTTCTTAAGAGATGGTGTAGATAAAAATGGAAGTCTTTTGGGTGGAGTTGGCATGCGCATTAATTCTTCCCTGGAAGGGATTATTATTTTGCTGCCCGGATAAATAAGATCAGGGTTGTCGATATGTGGATTAACGTTCCAGAGTTTTGGCCACAGAAAAGAATCTTCCAGTTCAGTATCAGATATATCCCACAATGTATCATATTCTTTGACAATATATTCCTCCGATTCCGTGTCTGCCGCGTCAGAAGGGGTGATAAATAATGCACAAGGCAATATGAGAAAGATAAGTAAGATAAACATTTTTTTCATCAAGGTTTCCCCCATATTATTTATAAGTCGTTGATTTATATATATGTAAATTACAATATAGGACTACAGCATTTGTGTCAAGTATCTGAATTACATATTTAGGAAGAATTTTATGTTCTGTAAGCTGCATTAATTCTTATATATCCTTCCGTTAAGTCACAGGTAAGGGATTTTGATGTTTTCTTTCCCATGCCAAGGTCAATAGTTATAGTAATATCCTTTTTAGCAAGAACTTTCTTTGCAATTTTATCATTTCCGGTTCCAACGCCCTTGCTTACCAGTTTTATTTTGTTAATAGATATATTGATTTTTTGCTCAATGATTTTTGCACCTGAATAACCCACTGCGGCCATTATTCTGCCCCAATTGGGGTCCTTGCCATAGATGGCGGTTTTTACTAACATTGAGGTTGATACTGCTTTTGCAACCTTCTCTGCATCCGAGTCGGTCTTTGCTCCCTTAACGTTGATCTCTATAAGCTTTGTCGCTCCTTCTCCATCTTCAGCGATCATCCTCGAAAGGTCATTAGTCAGTTCAGAAAGAGATTGCTCGAACTTATTATAAACACGGGAACCCTTTTTCAACGGCGTATTTCCCAGAATACCATTAGCCATTATCATAACAGTGTCATTAGTGCTCATATCATTATCAACAGACAACATATTGAATGATTTACTGACCGCCCTTTGGAGAGCAAAATGCAGAGTGCTGTGATTAACCGATATGTCAGTAAACATAAAACAGAGCATAGTGGCCATATCCGGGCAGATCATTCCTGCACCCTTTGCAATGCCGGCAATTGTGCCGGTAGCTCTGCCTATCGTTATTTTTTTTATTGACACCTTGGGGAAAGTGTCTGTTGTCAGTATAGCGTGTGCTGTATCCGACAATGATGAATCTGCAAGTCCTGAGACCAGATCCGGTATTGCCTTCTTTATCTTTTGCATCGGCAGGGGAATGCCGATAATGCCTGTTGACGCGATATTTACCAGGTCAGAATCTATACCGAGCTCATCCGCTGTTGTCTGCACCATCAGCTCGGCATCTTTTAAGCCCTGTTTGCCTGTACAGGCGTTTGCGTTACCGCTGTTAACAATAATAGCGCGACATTTTTTTTTGGCCGCAATATGTTTCGTGGTTAGATTCACCGGTGCGGCCTTAATCATGTTCCTGGTAAAAAGACCGGTTGTTACGGATGGTACTTGTGAAAGAATTAGCGCAAGGTCTTTGTCCCCGGATGATTTAATGCCGGATGATATTCCTGCAAATCTGAAACCGGGCACTGCTACTGTGCGGATTCCTGATGGTCTCTTCATCAGGGCGATGGGGAAGAAGAGGACAGTCCGGCAGATTCTTCAAAGCCATGCATTATATTCATATTGTGCACAGCCGTACCGGACGCACCTTTCAGGAGGTTATCAATCGTGCTTACTATTATCAGCGTCTGATCCTTGCCGGAATGTTTGTCAAGGAATACTGATATATCGCAATAGTTAGATCCCTTAACCGCTTTAGTGGAAGGATACACATTATTTCCAAGTACCCTGACGAACGGTTCATCACGGTAAAAGTTACGATACAACTTTTGTACGTCTGAAAGATTGCATTTGTTTTTCAGGCGTATATATATAGTGCTTAATATTCCTCTGTCCATTGGCATAAGATGAGGCGTGAATATTACTTTTATGCTTTTCTTTGATATGGCACTTAATTCCTGCTCAATTTCGGGTGTGTGCCGGTGCACAGCAATAGCATATGCCTTAACGGATTCGTTTGCTTCGCAGAACATGAATGGTTGTGCAGGGTTCCTTCCCGCACCGGATGTTCCGGACTTGGAATCGATTATAATTGAATCTGAATCAATAAATGGTTCTTTGATGACAGGGGCGAGTCCGAGAATCGCACTTGTGGGATAGCAGCCCGGATTAGCCACGATCGAAGCATTTTTTATTTTCTCTCTGTATAGTTCAGGCAGACCATAGACCGCCTTTTTGAGCAGGGGAGAAAAGAGATGATCGGTCTGGTACCATTTTTTGTAAACCCTTGAACTTTTAAGCCTGTAATCTGCTGACAGATCAATAACCTTTTTCCCTTTATTGTGAAAAAACGCCACCGCCTTCTGTGATGTGCCGTGAGGAAGACAGAGAAAAAACAGGTCAGCCTGTTTTACAATGGTTTTCAGGTTTAAGGCCTCAAATTTCAGTCCTGTATTTCTGATGTTCAGGAAAACATCGGAAACCGGCAATCCTGATGAACGCTCAGAAGTAACAGCTGTAACTTCTGTCCGGGGATGGTCCAGAAGAAGCCTTAACAGTTCAGAGCCTGTATATCCGCTTCCACCTATTATTGCAACTTTAAGCATGTTAGATTATATAGAGTCACTATTCAAAAATTCAAATCAAAACGTT
>CAZVHL010000039.1:0-11819 GCA_964626925.1 uncultured Nitrospiraceae bacterium | reverse complement strand
AAATACGTAATTCGCTAATATTATCAATAAGTTAGAGTTTACGGATGGACACTAGTTAATTCTGTAGCATCATCGCTACTTCTAGCTCCCAACTTTGCTTTGGTCATAATAAACATTACCTTGCCCGCGGGACTTTCAAAAGAGGCCCATGCTCCTTGTATTCTATATTTATATCGACTCTTTTCCTCCGCACTTAAATCTAGGTCATTAGTCATTTTCATCTCCTACCCAAGGGCGGTCTATTCCATCTATTTATTAACCACTCGGCTCCCTCAGCTATTTCTCTTAGTTCTAATGTATCACGTTCAGGGAACATTGCATTTAAGTCTAGTGTCCATATTCGAAGAGAATCTCTCATTATGTTAAGTTTGAAAAGTCTTTGTGCAAGTATTTTATCGAACTCATTGTAATATTGATCTTCAGTTTCCAAAAACTTTGTTATGTAATCTCTATACTCCTCATATGTATCTAATGCGTTGACATGTGATTTAAGACGATCCCCTAACTTTTTTGCAACGCCAACGTAAATAGGTGCACTAAATATTGGTGTAGCTAAGTTCAATATATTAGAAAGAATTTTCCTGCTTTCATTTATTTTCATACTTAACTGCAATTTAGGAGCACGCTTTTTTTCATAAACTGAAATATCATCTAATCCGTATTCATCTCCAGCTCCCTCTCCATAACCACTGCCTTTAAGTATTTTTGTTAGGTATTCTGTAGTATTGTCGCTTACATGTCCTTCATATTCCGCATTAAAAATACCTTTTATAAGCACATTCATTTCAATATTTGATTTAGATCTCGTAAAATCTATTAGTAGATTCCTTAAATCATTTTCCTTATCCCAATCTGCTTCACCAATGCCTGCAATTTGATACCAAGCATATATTCCAGGTGAATTTGGCACGCTATCAACATCCATGCACCTAAAACAAGTAATCACTCCTTCCTGCATTCTATTTATTAATAATCCCTGATTATCCATGTTAATTCTTTCGAGCAATCGAGCAATATTATATTTATTTTCCGAATTACTTTAAGGAAGCACTAACTCAGAGTCATGGAGTCGTATCTCGCCTTTAACACATATCAAGAAGCAAGATACGACTCCAACATTCCTTTTACTGTCTTATTCAATCCTGAGTATGTTCACCTATTTCAATCTCCAAATAGTTATATAGTAACCTTCAAATCTCTTGATATAGGAGCAATAAATTTTTCATCCCAAAATTCGCTAATTAGCCATTCAATGATAGATAATCTAATGAACGGATATTTAGTAAATAAGTTATGTATGTGTGGCGTAAAATATCCATAAAAATCCTTGTTATTTAAATATTTTTTCCGAAGGCTTTTATCTATATTTATGTCAGCCTTACTTGGTGTTGGGTAAACTTTCCAAAAGTATGAATTGGCTAATCTTACAAAAGGCTGATCCGGTCTCACCTCAGTTTTATATTTCCTCTTTCTGTATTTTTTCATTAATTCTGCTAACTCATCCTTTAATTTGTAATAGTAATGCACATTAGTACTTGAACCATGCTCGTACTTTGAAAGAACTAATAGTAGTAAAAGCACCTTATAGTTAGTGTCCCCCTCTGTACTCGTCCTCATTTGATCCATTTTTGAAACAGCCGCCTTAAACTTTGAAACTTCTTTCTCAATATGTTCAACCTTTGTAGCCATTACTCCCCCAGCTCTTCAGTTCACCTTATAATTATCTTGTCAAACCCAATAATCACTAAAGTACTCATACATATTTATTTCATCCGGTATAGCTATAATATTGTCTGCTACGTCCACTATGAGACACTTCTCAGTTCAGCCTATGGCCGGGCCTCTAAGACCTCGCCCAACCGTTATACATCCATAAGTTCTTTAATAGCCTCATTTACATATTCATCTAAAATATTTGTGCCCTTGTTATTTACATTTTTTTTAAGTGTTTTAGGACTAGTCTTTCCTTTTGTAGGTCCTTTTCTTACAACATTACCCTTGAGAATTATTCTACTAGCCATAATTGCATTAATAGAAAAATCTATTTTGAGTACTCTTTCTCGGAATTCTTTGAAATCATCTACCTGGAATCGCAATCCCCTTCGTTCCCATCCAGTATATTCATCAGAAACCTTATAATATCTAATATCTACTCCTTCACCATAATCATCCGATCGATAACATGCTTTTAATTGTCTATCGGAAAAATAAGTACAAACTGTTGAATCTATACTCTCTATTTTTTTCTTTAGGATTTTTTTAAAGGCATGTAGTGATGAAACCGGGATTCTAAAACCACTTCTCGTCGGTATGATATCACTATTATCATGAACAAAATATCTGACATCTAAACCTATTATTTCATTATTGTTAAATGGGACAGAAATATATAGCAACCCATTTTGATACCTTTTCTGCGATAAAGGCATCTGTTCAACTACTATAAAGTCGTTAGAATGTGTCATGTTTAATCCATCAGTTTTGATATATCGAATTCTGCTTTTTCCGTTTCAACAGGTTCTCGCTCTTTATTCATAATTAGCATCAAGGAGTTTAGTTTATCTACCGATCCTTTAATCTCCTCTCGCATTATTTCAAGACCACCATTAGCATACTCCTCAAAGATCGTGGCACGTAGGCTTTCCATCTTGCCATTATCAGCTAGAACGTTTGGATCCTTTGTTTTATACATGGCCAGCAGATTAAAAAGAGCATCGTAACCTTGTCTTTCAAATATCTCGTATCTTATCACCGATTTAGATGGATCCTTGACTTCAATATCTTTTTTGTTTTTCGCTCCAAGTGCTGCGGCAAAGCACAAAACCTCGACAATGAGTCCGAATATTCCGTCCTTATTATCCTCGTCCTTAATCAAGGATTTTATGAAATCCGCTTTGTCATTTGGGTATTTGATTCGCCTATCAGCCATTTTCAACCTCGCGTATCTCAGTAAACTCGTAGTCACCTGGGCTTTGCTTAACTAATTCGTATCCTTTGCCATCTATTTGCACCGAATCGACTTCGACATCATCTCTGGGTGTGTAATAAGTTAAAATGTAGGACTTACCCACCCTTCTCTTCATGGACCCTTCTACAGGTCCTAACCACTGTGTTTTTGTTAACATTACAACAACCTGATCTGCTATGGCAGGAATATGTTCAGAGATTTGGTGTCTATAGGTCGTATCCAGACTTCCAAATGGCGAATCCATAACCACAGGATAAGTAGGGTCTGTAGGGCCTTGAAGACCTTCCTTTTTTTTGTAGTATTCCTTTGCTTCTTGGATGATGCTTCCGATGAATGAAAGGCTAAGGATTTGGTTTTCACCCTGTGAAGCAGCCACAGCCTGGGCTGATTCCTGAATCGAGTCATAAAGGCGAAGCATAAACTTTCCATCTAGTTTTGGAACATATGGGGTTGTGGAGATTATCCTGAATAATTCGCCAATTCTTTTTTCGAGACGACCTCTAAAGTCTTCCTCTAATAACTCTCGGATCTCATCAATTCTGCTAGAGGCCTCATCTGCAGCCTGCGCCCTCTTTTTAGCAAGCTGCTGCTTATCCTGCTTTGCCTCGCTTTTTTCTATATCATCCTTTATGGATTCTATTTCCTCATTTAGTCGTTTGATCTTGGTTGAAGTGGAGCCTCTTTCAAAATTCAGGTCTCTTATTTTTTCATTTGCTTGATCCAGCCTTCCCTGCAAATCCTTTACTTCTTCTTGTGGACTTCCGCTTAGTTTGTCTTTTATCTCTTCCAATTCAACTTCGATCCTGGATATTTCCTTATAATCAGAGGCTCTTTTCGCTTGTATTTGATCAATATTTAGATAGGTCCTAGGTATATCTTCCGAAATCTTTAAGATCTCTCCGCTCATCCTGATAACCTTTTCCTCCACGTCGGCAAGACCAGCTTTATCTTTCCATGATTCTACTGATTTGCGCTCTGTTGAACCCTCTTTTAGGGACCTTTCACAAATGCATTTAGCCCTCTCCAGCAGATCATCGACAAACTGTTTTTTTATACCCGAAGGAAGTTCGCCTTTTTTTCTCAGTGCAGAAATTATATCCTGGAATTCGCCTATTTGATCGCGCATGAAAACTGCATATCCTTTTTCAGCCACCTCTCTAGCTAAACTGCTGTTTTCTGTATCTAAAGAGCTTTTCCTTGCTTTAAGTTCAGTATTTAGTTGATCGCGTCTTCTTTGGATTTTCTCAACCTCAGAAAGCTGCCTTAGTCTATCCTCTATCTGATCTATGATTTCTTCGTTTGAATTTATGTTTCTTTCTATCTCTTTCAATCTTTCCTGGTGCCATTCGAGTTCTTTTTCCCTTTTTTCCCTATCTTCCAGAAGCTTAACTGTTTTCTCATCTCCTATGTCCTTAAGTTCTTTCTCAAGGTCTTTTCTCGCTGCTGTTAAGTGTCTAATACCCCTAATCAATATTTCAATTCCCAGTAATTTTTTTGCGGCTCTCGCAACATTCTCCATTTCTTTCTGCGTAGGCTGAACAATACGCTCTATGCGCTCGCCGTCGAAGAAGAAATATGTATGTAGATCTTGAGGGAGAACTCGACCAATCGCATCGTAGCTATTTTCTTCTTCGTGCCAACCACCATCTGGACCCGTGTAATGCAAACTAGGTGGTTCAAGATTTCTCAGTCTGAATCCTGGTTCAGAATTTAATTTTTCTGCCTCAGCAGTCCTCTTTACCCTATATTTTTTATTATCGTGCTCGAACTCAACTTCAATCCAAGCTTCCACTACATCGCCATCATTAGCCTCTGTTAGGGCACGCTTATTAACGATCTGATCAGGAAATAAAAATCCAGGTGTAGTCTCGTTAAAAAGAGCCCAAGTAAAGGCATTTAGCAAGGCTGTTTTACCAGCTCCATTGTTGCCGTGAATAACAGTGATATTATTTTCGCCGCTGGCAAATCTAATCTTTGCTGTTACCCCATAAAATTGTCGGAAATTCTTTAGTCGGAGGGAAATTAATTTCACTTTATCTCCTCCTTGATGATCTTAATGATCTCAGCATTAATCCTCGGGCTTTTCTGATGAAGCCTATCATGTTCTAATTTTAACACTTTTTTCATAATATTTTGTATCTCTTCAGCAGCTTCATGTAGAGGTTTAAGGTACTTATTTTCTCCTGAATCAGACATCCTTTCCTCCTTACTTAAATATCTAGTAATCCATATTTCTGCTGAATATCGAGAATTTTCATCCTGGCCTCGGCACCATTCATTGCAATATCAGCAAATTCGCCAAATCGTTCAATCTCTTTTTTCAACAATTTTCGTTCCGAGTCGTAACCCATGCTTTCTGCGGGGGGGATTACAATCATATCGAAGATCTCTGCAAACCTTTTCCCGGGAGCTGTTCTTAGGATTCTGCCTCTTCGCTGTATAAATTGTCTAGGATTCTGACTACTTGCAAGAATAACAGCTGCTTTAACTGAAGGTATATCGACTCCTTCATCCAAGCACCTAATAGCAACGAGTGCTTGTAAAGAACCATCATCAAGTTGGGACTTACGTCGTTCCCTTTCTGCCACCGAAGTGTCAGCAACATATTTTTGAACTTTTATTCCTAGATCATATCCTAACATCTTCATTACAGCCTCTATTTGCTTCTCTTCTTCGGAACTTATTGGATCCTCTACTCTTCCGTCACCACAATAGATCAACATGTGAGTATGATTTCTTTTACTTTCCATTAAATGCCGTAAGGCGACAAGTTTGTTTTCGGCTGTTGCAATCAATCTAGCACGTTGCATCAGAAGTGCTGTCAATGCAGGATTTTCTTCCTCATCAAGCTTCTTATCACCCATCAATACTTTGGCAATTTTGTCAGTGAGCTTTCGATATTCATCTGTTTCTTCTTTAGTGAGTTCAACCAGTATCGGGTAATACCTATAAGGTACGAGTGTTTCGTTTTGTATGGCTTCCTTAATTCCAATTTCTGGCTCTAATACTGGTCCAAAATAATCGAACAATACTTGAGTACCTTCCTCATCAAACCATCTTTCAGGTGTCGCTGATAGTCCAAGTCTTAATTTAATATTTTCTGGGAGATAGTTTTTTAGTCGTTTTGCTCCAAGATTGTGCATCTCATCTGCTATCAGCATAGTTTTTTCAGGGAAATACTTTAGATTCCCTTGAAAAACATCACTCATGAAAGTCTTATTTGTTGTCACAACGATAATAGGATCATTACCCTTATCTGTGATACTCGATAGAGCTGAGGTGAGCCTGGGCTCCCACTTAGCTTTTGATTCAAATGCTAATATAGACGATAGCCCAAATCGATTTAACTCTTGGGACCATTGAGTAACAAGATGGCGGAATGGAGCGATAACGATAAGAGCATCAAGATGATCTTTTTGATGCAACCTTTCGGCAGCTGCAATAGCTGTAATGGTTTTCCCGGTTCCAGTCGCAAATTTTAGGATGCCAACGCCATTATTTTTAAACCAGTTAATGATTGCTTCATCTTGGTAATCTCGTAATTTTATTGAATCCGGTTTATTGAATATCGATTTTTCTCTGAAAATAAAGTCCGCATCCTCAGCTGGATCGTCGATAGGCTTATTTTTCTTTCTGTACTTTTTAAGTAACTCATCTGTCGCCTCGGTGAAATCAAATATCTCGAGTCCGTTTGTTTTATCCTCCCACTGTTTTTTAAATCGATCCAATTTTGCTTGAACACGATTCTGGGGATCATCCCAGGACCAGAACACGTCGATTGCCTCGTAGTTATCGATCAAGCCACCTGATGTCTCGTTAGGTGAGCCAGAGAAAGCTACATGGTTACCACCTACATCAGTGAATATACCCGTCTTTTCATGAAAGATCCCTTTGTCTAGCCTTCCCCTATCATCAACTCTCAAAGCAAGTTTGACTTCCATTGATCCCGTTTGAATCAACCATGACAAAGCGTTAAGTCGCTCTTTAGTTAGTTCACTCCATACATCGTCAAAGGATTTCGAGGCTATTTCTATTAGTGTTTCCTCCTTTTTTTTGTATCCTTCATTTATGGCCACACAATCCTCTTCTGTAAGTGCTGGTGAGGCAATTAACTGAATCCTACCGCCATTATTGAGAAGATGCGCAACACCCTGAGCCGCCACAGAAAGACCATGACTTGTGAAATAACCAACAGCCCTTCTATAAAGATTCGCTTCTTTCATGCATGGGACATAGAAGTCTCTAACGAGGTTTTTTTCATCACTGGAATACTGAATACTGTAAAAGTTGTTTTTAAGGGTCATGTTTTATTAATTAGCTACAATCCCATTCATTAACGGTAAAATACGTGTAATTACGAAGGCAGTCACAAACCCTGGGATCAGGTTGTCCCTTTAGTCTTTTGCTGTATAAATAACAAAACCGCCTCTCCAGTACAGAATAGGCGGTACGATGCAGCTATCTTAGATGTTTTTTCCCCACCTTCCCGAAAAGCCCCCTGAGCATAATACCTTATGAAAATGTACCAAACAAGGGGCTTTTCGGAGTCCCAGGACCCAAGACCCAGGACCCAGGTGTGCCGGCCTCCGGCCAAGGTCCAAGATCCAAAATCCAAGGTCCCCTTCGGCTAATAAGCTTACGCTCCCTTCGACTCACTAATCTTTGCTCAGGGCAAGCAGGGCAGGCAAGATCACGGGCTACAAGATTGCCGCGCTGCGCTCGCAATGACGCTGGCTTACAGCCTAGAGTCCCTGATTCCACGTTACTTGAAACTCGTAACTCCGCGCATCAGGCGCGGCTTGCCTGCTTTACCTGCTACTGCGATGAACTCAGATCATCCGCAGCCCAGTCATCATCGGTATTGAGCCCGCCGTTATCATCCTTTACCTCCAGTGCGACCTTGTAATTCGTCGCTCCCGAAGGAGGAACTGCACTGAAAGTGACCATGGCATAAGCACCCTCAGGAAATACTACACCCGTACCCCCATAATAGGGAGTTGTGTGACTGGTCGTACATGTCGCGTCTGTATACCAGTTCATCCTGATTCTTCCAGTAATATTATTGCCATCATTGCCTATATCCGCCATGCCGTAGATGCTTGCCGTTAGTAAATCGGTATTGTTGATAAGCGACAGGCAATCGACACTCTGAAGTCGCGTTCCCGTATAACTGGTCGTTAAATCAGAAGCAAGATCTACTGAATTTGTGATAACCTGACTGCCTGTCCTTGCCGTCGTTCCTGCCGGCGGTGTATTGGAAAAGGTCCCGCCTCCAAATGCCAATGCCAATTCAAAAGCCGGGTCGCCGGTTTCAAAACCGGTCGAGTAGGGACTAGATCCCCCGTCATCCTCCAGGCAGTAAAGAACCCTGAGTTGACCGCAACCGCTTGTGGACCGGTCTGTCCACTGCGAGCCATCCGCGTAACTGGAAATACCGTAACGGCCAACGTTGGGGAACGACGAGCTGGTCCAGTCCGAGCATGCATCACCGGCGTAATTTCCGTTGCTGAGGGTACTGGTCCAGACACCGTTTTCGCCGTAGGCCCCATGTTCGTCCAAGCTGATGGATGTTAGCAGCCAGGAGTTGACCAGGGAGGATTTGCTGGAAGCCACCATCATGCCGTCCACGCGGACCCAAGGCCCGTCGCTGGCAATGCGGTCGATGGCGTTTGTCGTGCTGTCTGACAGCCAGGCCTCGAACAGATTTGCGTTGGGAAGGCTCGCTGCACTGGCCAAATTTTGGCAGATGGCGTCTCCCGCGGCAATGCCAGTCTTGCCGCCCGCATCGGCCCATCCGCCCAGATTTCCGTAGCCAAAGACAGATGAACTGAATATCTTCTTTCCCGCGGCCTGGGGGTTGGCCGACACGTTGTCGGCACCCAGCTCCATACAGAGCAATCTGTTGCTTGATTGGCTGCAAAGAGTGGTAAGGACCCCGCGCGTGGCGCGAAAATCGGTGGCAAAAGTGTTTCCAAGGGCGACCAGAGGTCCCGAAATAGTGCTGTCTGTCCAGTCGCTGCAGTTATCTCCGTAAAGAGTCCCATCCGTATCTGTAGCTGACCAGTAACTCAAGTACAGGTCTAAGGAGCTGCCGAGTTCATTGTAGCGCATGGGCGAATACATTAATCCGGAATTTGCTAACAGATATATCGAGTCTACGAAAGGAGTACCGTCCGTTCTGAACCAGGGCCCCGCAGTGTCCGGCAGCTTGATCTGTCCACAGCTGGCAGATCTCTTGCCGGTGAGGCCGTGAAGGCGACAGTAGGCATCGTCGCTAGCATCGGAAAGCCACGCCGCATATGTGCCGCTCAGCCCGGCTGTGGCAGCGCGATCGTTGCAAATGGCGTCGGCTGCCTCAAGGCCGGAAAGGCCAGAGCCAGCAACCTCCGCCCACGAGGACATGTCACCCGTCCCGGATGTGGATGTGTAAAACGCGGTCCGTTCAACTGCTGTTGAACCACCCCCTCCTCCGCCTCCTCCACAGGAAACGAACAGGATGCTTGCGATAAACACTGATATGATAACTGAAGTGATACAGACCGATTTGCGCATTGAAAACCTCCCACCCCCCTCTCTCCATCGGGTAGAACGTTTTTCAGCATTCTGGTCGGGAATACGTGAAGTGTCAAGGGCTTGCTGGGTGTTGGTCTCAGGGCCAAGGACCCAGGTGTGGCGATCCAAGGTCCCCTTCGACAAGCTCAGGGCAGGCCGTCAAGGGAGAGGGATCAAAAGAATACAAAATCCTACCAAATAGTGCCCCCTCCCCTTGTGTTCCCCTCCCGCCAGGGGAGGGGTGAAAATAAATAATCAAATGCTCTAATTTCTAATACTCTAATGTTCTACCCCGATCCCAAAAACCCCTGAAAACTCCAAAATCACATCAGGTCCTCTGATCTGTCAGCCGGTATGTTGTGCAATTTCAGGATCTTCTTTTGCTCCTTCCGTGCCCTTTCAAGATCGATGATGACAACCTCTCCGGTTTCCATGATCAGTTTCAGGTACGGTTCCCTGGATTTTTCGATTATCTCGACCAGCTGCTTGATATCCCTGGGAAACTGGCCCTGAACCGAAGTTACGATCAATGGCCTCATGTCGTGATATCCGCGGTTGACAGAAGCGGGAAGGACTTTTGAGAGCAGGATGAGTTGATCCCGTTTTTTGGTTCGCTGGTTATGAAAGTAGGTGTAATGAGACATTTCCAGGGTTTTCCAATCGGACTCTTCGTTGTTATACTCGGAATAGAAACCGTACATAATGGTTGCGGGCTGAAATACCAGGCCGCCCACAATGAAGTAGGTCCTGTTGTTATTATTGAAGTTGCCGGGAACAAGGTTTGGGGTATTTTTCAGTTTCACCTTTCGTATCAGTCTTTTTCCATCTCTCAGGACCTTGAGGGATACTGATTCTCCCACTTGTCTGGATTGCACCATATAGCTGAGCCCTATCCGGCCAATGCCATCAACCTGAACTGTCCTGTCTTCAGCGATAATTTCGCCATCGATTTCAAGCAGGACGTCCTCTTTTTCCAGGACACCGTATGCGGAGCTTCCAAAACCTATAGCTGTAATCAGAACCCCGGTTTCCTCTTCGGCAAGGCCATATTTCTCGCGCTGGGCTTTGTTCTCAACAGACTGGACCATTACTCCCACTCTGGGGAAACCGTCGAATTTACCGTCCTCCACATCCTTCAGAAAGTGATCGATGACAGCTGCTGGAACTATATAGCCGATGTTCTCGGCCTCCCGCAGGGTTTGCATCGCTATTCCGGCCAATTTTCCTCCAGATACGACCGGTCCTCCGCTGTTTCCATCGTTAATGGCCGCATCGATCTGAGCTATCAGTAGTTGCCTCCAGGAGTGTGTGTAGGTCGAGAGCTCAATTCGAGAGACTATCCCGGAAGTTGCTGAAACAGAATCTCCTCCCTCGGGAAATCCATATGCCTTAACAGCATCCTCTATCTTCGGTGTTTTCCCGAGAAGCATGGGAACAGCATCCTTGAAGAATATTGGCTCGTCCACTGTCAGGATGGCCAGGTCACACTCATCGCCGATGATCGAGACCTCCGCCTCGTACTTGCGTGTCTGGCCCTGCCGTTTGACTTCGATGGAAACCGCATCCTCGATCACGTGGGCCGCTGTCAGGATGCGGTTGCCATCAATGATGACACCGGAACCCTGAAATCCTCTCACACCTGTATTCTGCCACGGTGAAAACAGATCCACGGGATTTGACTGAACAGTGATCTTAACCAGGCTCGACAGGACCTGCTCGGGTGTGAGTCCCTCGGCTGCAGAAGCCGGTGCGGAAACACATATGAGCAATAACAGAAAAATACTGGTTGCACGAAATAGCGGAAAATGATGCGTCATGACAGTCCCCCAAAGGACGATTGGTTTCAAAGAGTAGTAATACTTGCATATATGTTGGGGGGGAATCAATAGGGTTGCTGTGCTGGCCGGTGGCCAGCGTTTAACCACGCCTCTGGCGTGGCGGGCGTTCAATGTTCAACGTTCTGAGTTCCAGATTCCAAGATTTTTCACCACAGAGGTCACAGAGCAGCACAGAGAAAGCTTGGGCTTGGGTTTTTACCACGGAGGCACGGAGGAAACCTGGGTTGGGTTTATGCCAAACTACAAGGAATCTATAGATTGCTTCGTCATCACGCCTTAGGCGTGATTCCTCGCAATGACATTAAATTTTCGCCCAAACGCCGATACGCCGTTACTCCGTTACGGGTCAACCACCCCCATACCCCCACACCCCCTTACTCCGTTAAACCCACACTCCTTCCTTCTCCCTCTTCCCTCTTGCCTACTTTACATCAGCCATCTCAGGAAATAGCTCCGTAAGC